>CAKREL010000023.1 GCA_934317205.1 uncultured Eubacterium sp. | reverse complement strand
TAGTATCCAGCAGCAAAATGAGTGACTATTATATCAAAGAGGCAATTAATTTTATTGAACAGAATTTTCAGAACAATATTTCCATTGAAGATGTTGCAGCTGTATGTGGTATCAACCGCAGCTACCTCGGTAAAATTTTTAAAAAAAGTATTGGGCAGCCACCTCAGGAGTTTTTAATGAATTATCGTATGATAAAAGCTGCGGAACTCCTTAAACTGACTTCTTTGTCCATTGCGGATATCGGTTCTGCCGTCGGATATGAAAATCCACTACATTTTTCACGTGCATTTAAAAATATCTATAGTATATCTCCCAGAGAATGGAGAAATCAGCATAAATAGATTTATCTCAGACAAATAAAAAGTGCTTTCAGTCTCTCCTGTTTCGGATGTCTAAAAGCACTTTATGTTTCTTTTTAAAATATATTCATATCTTATTTGATATTCTCGTCCGGAAAACGCATCTTCAGATAGTCAATGATCATATCTACTGTTTTATCAATTCCAAGTACAGAACTGTCAATACAGAAATCATAGCTACGCGCATCGCCCCATTTTTTGCTAGAATAATAGTTGTAATAATTTGCACGTTTTTTATCTGTCTTATTAATAAAATCAATGACTTTATTGTCATCTTTAAATTCTTTCTCAGAATCAGCTTTGATTCTCTTTAAACGAAAATCCATGTCTGCATGAATAAATACGCTGGTGCAATACGGATCACCTGCTAATGCATAGTCCGCACATCTTCCTACGATAACACAAGACTCCTCAGAAGCCAGTTTTTTAATTGCTTCAAACTGTGCCAGGAATACTTTGTGGTTCAACGGCATATCTACAAATGGAGCAGATGTGTAACCACTCATAGAATATGTATCCATTACCAGAGAGTATAAAAAGCTGTTAGTAGGTTTCTCATCATTTTTCTGTAAGATATCTTCACAAAAACCACTGTTTTTTGCTGCGATTGATAATAATTCACTGTCATAACATTTTATATTTAACCGTTCAGCCAGCTTCTGTCCGATTTCTTTTCCGCCGCTCCCAAATTCACGTCCAATTGCAATTACAAGATTTCTCATAAGAAATCCCCCTTTCCTTCACTTATCATATTTAGTATACTACATTTGCGCAAAAATCTCAACGTTAAACCGTGTTTTGTCTGAAAACTCATTCATCACATGGTTACAGTTCTCACGCGCCATTCGCAAAACGTCCTTTTATTTTGAAAGCTTCTGCAATAAATTCTGAAAATACTCGGGAAGAGGAGCTTCGAATTCCATATATTCATGAGTGGATGGATGTACAAATCCGATGATCATTGCATGCAGCGTCTGTCCTTGTAATCCCTTCATCGCAAGATTCTTCGGATTTCCGTATAATTGATCTCCCAGAAGTGGATGCCCAATGCTTGACATATGCACGCGAATCTGATGTGTCCGTCCTGTTTCAAGCTGAAATTCCATATAAGTGTATTTTGCAAAGCGTTGAAGTACTTTATAGTGGGTAATGGCAGGTTTCCCATTTTTTTCATTGATAGCCATTTTTTTTCGCTGCGTCGGATGACGTCCAATGGCTCCTTCAATGGTGCCTTCCTCCGCTTTAACCACTCCGCATACAATTCCACGGTATTTGCGTGTCACAGTATGTTCTTTAATCTGCTCTGCAATATCAGTGTGGGCTGTATCATTTTTGCATACAATAAGTGCACCTGTTGTATCCATATCAATTCGGTGTACAATACCTGGACGGATTTCTCCATTGATACCAGAGAGACTGTCTGAACAATGATACATAATGGCATTAACTAATGTACCACTGTAATGTCCAGCAGAAGGATGAACGACCATCCCCTTTGGTTTATTCACGATCAACACATCGGCATCTTCATATAAAATGTCCAATGGAATATCTTCTGCTTCAATAGCCACAGACTGTGCTTCTGGAATAGATGCAGCAACCACATCCCCTACAGTGAGCACATAGCCTGCTTTTGTAATTTCTTTATCATTAATCCTAACATGTCCGCCTTTAATCAGCTTCTGAAAAAAACTTCTGGATTGATCCGCATAGATCAGTGTCAGGTAACGATCCAGACGTTCTCCATCCTGTTCAGCTTCTACTATAAACTCTTGCACCTGTGCTTCCTGATCCATAAATTTATCCTTTCAAACTTTTCAATAATTGATTCAGATCTTCTTCCTTATAACGGAAAATGAGTAAAATTGCCAGAAATACCGCTGAACATGTGACATAAATATCTGCCACATTAAATACCGGAAAATTGATCAGTTTAAAATAAAAAAAATCTACTACGTACCCATTTGCCATACGATCAATGAAGTTTCCGACTGCCCCGGCCGCGATTAATACCAAAACCACACGCAATGACATAAATTTTGGATTATATGGAATTTTCCAGAAACAATATGCCAGAAACAGTAAAATAACAACTGTAATGATTATAAATATGACACGTTTCCCTTGAAAAATACCAAAAGCTGCACCACGATTTTCCAGATAATAAAGCTCAAATACATTTTTGATCAGTACAAAAGATGGCTGATCTTTCAGGCGAAGTACCGCCAGCCATTTTGTCAACTGATCTGCAAATACTAAAATTGCAAAGCAGATCACACCAATCATCACGCTCTTTCCTCTTCCTATATATAATTTCTTATCATTCATAACTTATTTCCTTCCTACATCAGGTATATTTATTGCAAGAATTCATTGTATTATTGAAAGAAGAATAGAACCAGTCCCTTTTCAGAAACTGGTTCCCTAACTTTTAAAGATTTACTGATATCTCTGATATGTATCAAATTTCAACAAAGCCAATCTACTAGTATTCTTCTTTCCAGCTCTGCATTTTAAATATCGTTCTGTAAAGACGCTACATCAAATGCATCCATAATACTCTGGAAATCACCAGAAATATCTACAGAAGCCGGAGTTACAATGAAAATGTAATTGGAAATCTTCTGCAAGTTACCATCAATAGCAAAGCATGAACCAGATGTAAAGTCAATGATTCTCTGGCCAATCTCAAGATCCAATCCCTCCAGATTCAATACAACAGTTCTATTGTTTAATAATGTCTCTGTAATTTCACGGGCATCTTCTACGGATGTTGGTTTTATCACACATACTTCCATGGCAGCATTTCCTCCCTGATTTTTTTTCACCTGACGCATCGGTGTCACTTTGGAATTAGATTTTGTAGATGTTTTATTATCTTTTACAGATGTGAAACGAACTGCAGGCTCGTGATCCTGTTCTTTCTCACGACGGAACGATTTCTTTTTCGGTTCTTCATAATAATCATCATCTTCCTCATCATAATAATCATCATCATAGAAATCATCGTCTTCATCCGCATTCAGACGCATCATATTTAAAAATTTATCCATCATACCCATTTTGATAAAATCTCCATTCTCAATTTATAATTTAAATTTAAATATTGTAATTTCGTGCTCCGAAAATGCCAGATCCCACACGTACCATAGTAGCACCTTCTTCAATTGCTACTTCGTAATCTCCAGACATTCCCATGGACAAAATACACATGTCTACATTATCAATGTTTTTTTCTTTGATGTCAACAGATAATTCACGGATTCCTCTAAAATACTTACGATTATCCTCCGGATCATCCACATATGGAGCGATTGTCATCAACCCACAGATATGAATATTAGGTAACTTTGCGGCAGCCTCTACTAAAGCCAGTGCTTCTTCCTTAGATGTACCAAACTTAGATTCCTCTCCGGCAATATTTACCTCAATCAGAATATCTGTCGTCACTTCGTGTTTGACAGACTGTGCGCTGATTTCCTCAGCCAGTCTTAAAGAGTCTACGGAATGAATCAACACCGCTTTTCCCATCAGATACTTGACTTTATTTCTCTGAAGATGTCCAATCATATGCCAATGGATATCTTCAGGAAGAACAGCATACTTATCTATCATTTCCTGTACCTTATTTTCACCAAAATCACGAATTCCAGTATTATATACTTCTTGAAGCATTTCAGCTGGTTTAGTCTTACCTACAGCTATTAAAGTTACTTCTGAGCGCTCTCTGCCAGCACGTTTACATGCAGCTTCTATATTTTTTTCTACTTTCTGTAAATCATCTCTCAGCATTTTTATTTCCTCCTGCTTGTTATATTACACTCGATAATCTTGCAATTCATTCTATTTCATACAATGAATGACATTTTCTATAATATACATCGTCATCAATTCTACAACATATTTTTTGCGATCAGTTCATAAATTCGCCTTCGCTTACTTCATTTCCATTTAAAGCGATATGATCATATAAAGAAAGACCATATTTTGTACCTGTCTTGATAACGGTATATTCTTCGTTTTCTGCCAGAACATCAATAAGCCTGAAGATAGCATATCCCTTGTCCATGTTGTATACGCCTTCCTTCTTTGCAGTATCTTTGATACTGTATTGTTCATTACTGTCCGGCAACTGAATCGTATCTCCTACTGACAGTGATTTTTCTGATACATAGTAGGCATCATCTGTTTCGTAATATAAATCAGTAGCAACAAATTCCGAACTTTCTTTGCCATGTTTGTCCTTGGTTATTTTAATCACACCATTACTGGATGAGTTATCACCTTTTCCAATATATTTTTTTGGAATAACAAGAAATTCTTTTTTTACAATGGCTGTATTTGGGATTTTTAATCCCTGATTTTCATCAGATCCAAGTTCCACTTCAATATAACGGTCAGCTAAAAAACGAATCATAGAATTATTCAGATCAAGCTGCAGAAAATATTTTCCATCAAAATTACGCACATAAGTCGTTGCATTCGTTTCCGTATGATCCTTCCGAAATTTAACATGAAGGATAAAGGAATCTGAACCTTCACTGATCTGCTGCTTATATTCTTTTGCTTCATCCTTGCTGATTGGAACCATAATAGACCAGTTTTCGCTGGTGGCGATTTTATAAAGTGCCTGTCCTGATTTTACCTGTGCATTTCCTTTCAAATTTGTTTTACTATAAGAAGCCGGATTATACATATCTGCAGTAAAGGAATCTGTTGTAACCCCTTCATAACCATCTGTATACAATGCCAGAATTCCATCCACACTAGTCCTCACAAAAGAAAAGGTATTCTGCGAAACTGCCGATGATGTCTGTTCTGACAGGCTGTTTAATGCATTAATATAAAGATTTTCCTGAATCTGTGCATCCACGCCATCTTTGAACGAATATACATTATAAAACTGTGCATTTGAATAAGATGATACATAGTTTGTGATTGTATTCTGGATATTCAGCAATTCCTCTTCTGATAGCTTCGCTGTATCTAATCCTGCCTGTGAAATTTCAGCAGAAATATCGCCTGCCTTATCCACTGAGCAGATCAAATCGTTATAGCCTGCTTTATCGCCTTCTTTTTTGTAATAATTGACAGCTCCTGTATTGTCTGCATAAAATACTTCTTCTGGGCGAATGATCAGACCCGTATATGATTTATTTTTTGCAATTTGTCCATACTGAATTTCATAAACAGAAATATTATTTTGTGTCAGATAGGAAATCAAATAGATCACAAAATAAATGAACACAAAGGCAAATATGATAATGCCGATATTCAGATGAAAGCGTCTGCGATATGGTACAATATTACGCTTTTTTTTCTTCATTTCGGTCGTCCTTTCCATTTTAATTATTTTATGTATAAACTCCCGTTTTGTGGAAATACTCACTGTTAGAAGGAGGAAATACGATGAATACAAAACTTATAGACAATATTCTTCTCGCTATTGTCATCGTCGGAGCAGTAAATTGGGGACTGATCGGATTCTTCCGATTTGACCTAATTGCATTTCTCTTCGGAAATATGAGCTGGCTTTCCCGTGTAATCTATGCTCTGGTTGGAATCAGTGGTGTCTATCTTATCAGTGCGTTCGGAAGAATCCGTTCCATGAAAGATATTTAAAAAATAATTCCATACAACAAAAAGGTGTCTTAAGGATTATTCCCCCTTAAGACACCTGAAAAATCAATTCTATAAAGAAACAATCAGTCTTGCTTTTGCACATTCAGGCAGATCAGCCTCATCCTTTGAAACACTTAAGATGAATTTAACATTAAATTTCTCACTGATAATATCAAGTTTCTCAATTGCATGTACAAGCTGATCATCAGCAAGATTTGCAATTGTAAGGAAACTGTCAAGATACATTTCCTGAAGATCATAATCCTGAGAAACAATACCGCATATGAATCCAAGGAACTCATCACAGTTGCTGATCGGATAATCTGCTACGTTGATCAAACGAACTTTGTTTGATAATTCGTGCATATGTTTCTGACTTTTATCCAGATATACAATATTACCGGAAGCAGCTTCTACAGAAGCATTTACCTTATCCAATAAATATTTTGTTTTTCCCTTTCCCTTTTTACCGGCAATAATTTCAACCATAATTTTATCCTCCTACCTCTGCCTCTTTCTTTTTACATCCCCATAAAAACATGTGTTACTATTTGTAAAAAGATCTGGCTGTTTATAAATTTATTATAGTATATCCCCCATTAAAATACAACCGTTAATTCTAAAAAAAGGAAGACTTTAATTTGAATACTTTGTGAGCAGTTCCGTCATCAGGGTGTATAGTTCTCTCTTAGAATTACCTTTTAATACAATGGAAATGTATGGTTTCCCACTGCTGTTTTTACTGTATAATACGAGACAGTTTCCCGCTTTATCTGTTGTTCCTGTTTTTCCACCCACTACCGTTATATTCTCCGGTGCTTTATATGTTCCTTTCAGATAGCCGTTTGTATTAAACCAGACCTGATCTACCGTATTACCATTTATATCAGTGTAAGAAGTACTGTATTTTTTGGTTGAAATATATTTTACAAAATCATCATTCTGTATTGCCGCATTAAATATCAGATAAAGATCGTATGCTGTTGTATAATGATTGTCATCCGGCAGTCCATGAGGATTTACAAAATGAGACTGTGTTGCACCAAGTGCCTGCGCCTCCTGATTCATCAATTCTGCAAACTTATCTGTAGACCCGGAAATATATTCTGCAATCACATTAGCCGCATCATTTCCACTGCATAACATCAGGCCATACAAAGCCTGATCAAGTGTAAGTTGGTCACCTGGCTTTAAACCACAAATAGAAGATCCCATCATCAAAGAACTGATAGCTTCATTTGAAACAGTCAGCATATCGTCCAATTTTCCGTATTTTAATGCTACATATGCCGTCAAAATTTTAGTTGTACTTGCAGGATACATTTTCTGATAAATATTCTGCGCATATGTTATTTTCTGATCATCTACAGAAAATACGGCCGCTGTCTGAGCAACAGAAGCATCGACTCCTTCTTCTGGTAAAGAATTCTCCATGCCACCAACACACAAATCTGTGGCCAACAGTTCTGGAAGTTCTTTTGATTCACTTTGTGTCAGGGCATAACTATCTGATGTGGCATATACATCATATGCATCTGCCACATCAGTTCTTGCCTTACATCCATTCAATAGCAATAACGACATTACTATTGGAATTATAATTTTATATTTATTTGTACATTTCACGCCAGTCAAGATCTCCTCTGTCTAAAGAATGTATTAATAATTCTGCTGTAGCCAGATTTGTAGCCAGCGGAATATTGTGAATATCGCATAACCGGACAATATTATCCACATCAGGTTCATGCATTCTCGCAGTCAGTGGATCACGTAGAAAAATCACTAAATCAATATAGTTATTTTCAATATCTGCACCCAACTGCTGCGAACCGCCTAACTGTCCTGTCAGATATTTGTGTACAGACAGATTTGTCGCTTCTTCCACCAGTCTTCCTGTGGTTCCTGTCGCATACAACGAATTTCTTCCTAAAATTCCACGATATGCAATGCAAAAATTTTGCATTAATTTTTTCTTTGAGTCATGTGCGATAAGTCCTATGTTCATTATTCTATGTCCCCCAATCCGTGATATTTTCGTGCCTGAAGACCAACATTTAAAACTAGTCCCAGACCTATAAACAAGCTTAGTAATGATGTCAGGCCATAGCTGACAAATGGCAACGGCAGACCAGTATTTGGCATTAATCCCGTTGTAACACAAATATTGATGAAACTTTGAAATCCAATCAATGCTGCCATGCCGCAACAGAGCAGTCGTCCACCAAGATCCTTTGCATTTTTTGCAATTAGTATACACTCAAAAACAATCAAAAGCAATAAAATAATTACAATCAGGCAACCAATAAATCCAAGTTCCTCTCCTACCACAGCAAAAATAAAGTCTGTCTGAGGCTCAGAAATAAAGTTACCGTTTTTCATAGACGCAATAGAGCTATTATTCAGTCCCTTCCCCCATAACTGACCGGAACCAATGGCCATAATAGAATTTTGCTGCTGATAAGCATCATCTGCATACTTTGAAGGTTGTAACCAGGACAAAATTCTTGTGTACTGATACTCTTTCAAAGGAAGTGCCTGTTTCAAAATCAGTATTATGCCGATAATACTCACTGGAACTCCAAGCGCCAGTACACCTGCCACTATTTTATAACTTAATCCTGCAACAAACAAGAGGGTAATGAAAATCATTGTCGTTGCAATTGTCGTTGAAAGGTCTGGTTCTTTGACAATCAGTAAAAGAGGTATACCAACCAGAATCAGACTTAATGCCAGGATTTTCCATGTATTCAGCTGATCCTGATATTTCATAAAAAAACCTGCAAAAAATATAATAAGCAAAATTTTACAAAATTCTGATGGTTGAAATTTAAAACTGTCTGTCACCTGAATCCATCGTGTAGCGCCACCAGTCTTGTCTCCGACTCCTGGAATAAATATCACACCAAGCAATACAACGGACAACAGATAAATCGGTCTCCGAAATTTCAGAATCATACCGTAATCAATGAGAGAAGTGATAAACATAACGATCAGACCACCAATCAGTCCTATAATCTGTTTATTCTGAACAGATGGTTTCGCACTTCCTACTACCATAACACCGATAATACTCAGCAGTATCACATATACTACCAGCCGAAATCTGTAGTTTTTTATTTTGTATTGCTTAAACATAGAAATCCTCCGATTTATTTTATCCTGTTATGTATTTCTTTTTCCAGCCTCTGCGCTGTTTTTTTTGACGTCTGTGTTTTACATCAAACTGCGGTAATGGAACTTCTTCTCCCACCACACGTCTACAAATATTGTCAAAAGCCTGTGCCGCAATTGTATGTGCTCCTGCCAGTGGAAAACCATTATTTGTCGAAATAACTACCTGTTCATCATCACAGATAACACCAATGATACCAACGCACAAAACATCTGCAATATCCTTTATTCCCAGCATCTGACCACGTCGGATCATTTCAGGATGAATTCGGTTGACAATCAGTTGCACAGCTGTCATTCCTTCTGAAAATAACAAACCAATAACCCGATCTGCATCCCGTATGGCGGATATTTCTGGTGTTGTCACAACAAATGCTCGATCTGCTCCTGCTATGGCAGTCTGAAACCCCTGCTCAATTCCTGCTGGAGAGTCTAGCAGAATATAATCATACTCTTCCCGCAATTCCTGTAGCAACTTCACCATTTGCTCCGGCGTAACAGCATTTTTATCACGTGTTTGTGCTGCTGGTATCAGATAAAGTCCAGGAAATTGCCGATCACGAATCACTGCCTGACGAATACGGCAATTTCCTTCAACAATATCCACAAGATTATACATAATCCGATCTTCAAGCCCCATAACAACATCCAGATTCCGCAATCCGATATCCATATCGATCATCAACACTTTTTTGCGAAGCATCGCAAGTCCTGCTCCAAGATTTGCCGTCGTTGTAGTTTTTCCCACACCGCCTTTTCCAGAAGTCACAACAATAATTTCACACATACAAAAGAATCCTCCTTTTTCTCTAAGTTGTTATCTTTTGTAATGTGATTGTATTTTATCAGCATAATGATTCTCGACTTTTTCTTTCTTTAATCACCAAAACTATTTGATGAAGAACCAACACTGATTGCCTGTCCGTTTAATAATTCTTCTTCTGTATTCTGTTTGAAGTAATATTTCAAAACCTGATCTACAAATACACAGGCATTGCTGGAACCATAACCATATGCGATACGTGTAGCAATAGCAATTTGTGGATTGTCTGCCGGTGCATATCCGACAAACAACGCATGGTTTGGACGTTTTTCATTTTCCTGCGCAGTACCAGTCTTACCAGCTAGAGATACCTGCAGATCATTAAACTGATCATGTTCACCAATGGCCATTTCCATACCACTGTGCAGAACTTGCCAGGTAGATGCTGACAGGTCTGTAATCTGGTTATGAACCTGTGGTGTGTAAGACGTCAGTACATTTCCATCGGAATCTGTTACTTTATTGAGCAATGTCAGATCATAAACTGTTCCATTATTTGCAATGGCAGATACATAGCGCGCTAACTGTGATGTCGTATAGTTATGATTACTCTGACCGATTGAAGCATCAATTGGAAACTCATCAGCAATTTTTGGTATTCCTTCAGGGATTTCAATATTTGTCTTGTCAGCAAGTCCAAATTCTGTCGCATATTTTGCAATAGCATTCAAACCTTTTTCTTCCTTATACGTATCTCCACTAAGGCTAAGACGATATGCAGTCTCCGCAAAGAAATAGTTACATGAATCACGGATAGCCTGAGATACGGTAATACTTCCATGATTACGCGGATATACCCAACATTTCAATCTCAATCCAAGTCTGTCAAACAAACCAGTATCTGTGATTATCGTGTCAGTAGAGATAGCTCCCTCTGTTAATCCGGCGGCTGCTGTTACCATTTTAAATGTAGATCCAGGTGCCGTAGTCTGCTGTGTAGCATTATTATACAATGGCAGAGAACCATCCTGTAACAAAGCATTGTAATATGCCGAATCCATATTATTCGCCAAACGATTACTGTCATATCCAGGATACGTTACACTGGCTAACAATTCTCCTGTATTCGGATCCATAATCACACAGGAGCCAGTACATGGATCTAATGCCAACTGTGCCGGCGTAATCTGCATACTCTGAATCTTGCTTTTCAGAAAAGTATAAGCACTGGTGGAACCATTTTTCAGACTTGTCACTGCTGCATCATCTTGTGGCAGAAGTCCCTGCTCATAAAGGATCAGGCATAACTGACTTCCAGATATCTTATCATTATAAATAAGATATTTATAAACAATCTTGTCGAAAGCATTGCTGTTTTTTAACTGTTCTGTCACATAGTTGATTAATTGTGTATATACCTCGCTTGTATCCGCATACTTTTCATTCAGATTAAAGCCTGTAATATTAATCCATGAAGAATCAATTGCATGACACAGATATTCCTGAACAGAAGCTTTTCCACTTTTCCAGTTCTGATATACGTCATCAGACGTATCAATAGAAGATGATACAAAGACAGACTGCTCCTGAAGTAATTTTACTACATAAGTGATCATTTCCTGCATTTCATCAGATAAGTCATTATAAGATGTATTTGATTGCAGTATTGAAGCCACTTCCGACAATGCCGCTTCTTTTCTTGCAGAAAATGTCTGATACGCTTGTGCCTGAACGGTTTCATTCCCTGCCTGTGCCATAGCAGAAATATCAATAACACTATTTTCAATCAAAGCATTGTATACTTTATAAATCGGAATATATAATTCTGAACTGTCGCTTGTCTTTGCATTTATAATTTTGGAATTTAAAATGCCAGCAAGCTCCTGCTCCAGTAAATCATAAACTGCCATCTGCAATGTAGAATCTATTGACAAATAAACATCATTTCCTGATGAAGGTTCTTTATAATCCTTTTGTTCGAGAACTTTACCCACATTATTTACATAAACAGTTTCAGATCCTTTATTGCCTTGTAGCTGTAATTCCATAACCTGCTCAATTCCGGCTTTTCCAACCACATCACTACGACTGTAAGAATCATCCTGCTCATGCAAAGAATCATATTCAGAATCAGATATTTTACCAGTATATCCCAAAATGTGAGAAAAATATTCTGGATAGTCATAAACACGTTTTGTATCTTCCCGAACTTCGACTCCTTGAAGTTCAGAGGAATGTTCCTTAATCATCGCAACAGTTTCATCTGAAACATCTTCTGCAATTCCTGTAGCAATATACTTCTGATAAGAGCTCAGATAAAGTGCATAGCGAACCACCATGATCTGGTAAGCACGATAACGATCGTATGTTTTCGTGTCTACAGCAAATTTATTCAATAAATATTCATACATCTGCTCCGGTGTTGCTGTAGCTTCATTATATCCAAGAGTTGCATTAAACTTCAGATCCGCAACTTTCTTTCTTCCATAAATATCTCTTCGAAAACCAGCCAGTTCCGTTCCATCTACAAGAAATGACAGTTCTCCGTTCGGATCCATATACAGATTCAGATCATTTACAATACTGTCTCCGTTTTTTTCAATCATGTCGATCAGTGTGCTAATCTCCGCATTTAGAAGCTTGGCACGTTCCTTGTTATTAGCATACGTACCGTTATCCTCAAGCGTTACAGTATAGGATAGTTCGTTATGTGCAAGAAGTACACCGTTTCTATCGTAGATATTACCTCTGGTACCTTCTACTTCGATGGTTTTCTCAATTTTCATCATGTAATCATCCAGATAATCTGCACCTTTGATAATCTGCAGAGAAAACAAATGCTGTAGTACAAAGGCAAAGAGGCAGACAATCACTACCCAGACTACAAATAATCGGGATGTTATAATTTTTATAATCCATTCTTTTATCTTATCAACCAAATTTTGCTGCACTCCTTCGTTCAATTGCTTCCAGTTTTTCATTTATTTTCAATAAAATAAAATAAAGCAACACTGCTATGATCATTGTATAAACTAATTCTGGTAAAATTGTATGAAGCAGATAATAACCAAAGGAAAATCTTCCACGAAACCAGAATAATGTAAAGTAGATCAGCAAATTGTAGAAAAAATCACTGACTGCAATCAGTCCCAGCGGAAGTTTGATTTCGTCAGGGAAAAATATCCGTTTAAAAAATCCATTTGCATAACCGATATACATATAAATCAAAGCATAGAATCCTACAATACTTCCAAACATCACATCCATAAGAAGTCCGGCAAAAAAACCGACAAACAGTCCTTCCTTTTTTCCTCTCATAAAACCAATAGATGCAACCACTACAATCAGAAGATTCGGTGATATTGATGCAATGGACAGTGCTTTAAATACCGTACATTGTAAAAGGAAGCAGACAATGATCGTAATTGCCAGCACAATTTTCCTTCTCATAGTCTACTCCCCTCCCTGTTCATTTGTCATATCCTTTGTCTGTAAAATGACAAACACATCATTCAGATGCTCAAAGTCAACGATTGTCGCAATATGACCGGATTTGGTCAGATTGTTGGAATCTGTCTTTATATCAGTAATGTAGCCAATTGGAATTCCTTCCAGAAACATATCACTGATGTTTGATGTCACAATCTGATCCCCAACTTTGGCCTGATCTTCTTTATCTCGAAGATCATCAAATTCAATCAGACTGGACTCATTCATTGACTTTAAACTTCCGCTGACAATACACAAATCCGATGTACTCAGATTTTTGGCACTGACATTACTATTGTCATCAATGATAGAACGTACTTTTGCATAATTAGGTCCCACTTGAATTACAATACCTGCAAGTCCGCCATCTGCCAACACATTCATGCCCACAGTGACACCATCATTACTGCCACGGTCAATCAGGAAAACAGAAAACCAATTTCCTGCATCTTTTCCGATCACGTTTGCAGCCACTTTTTCATAATTTGTATAACTTTGATCCATATCATAAAGTTTCTTCAAATTATCCAGTTCTTCCTGATTCAACTGTACTTGATTGAGATTCTCCTGTGCCTCTGCAAGCTGAGTACGCAGTTTTTCATTTTCTTTTTCCAGATTCTTTTTTGTCTGCATATGATCACGTAAATCCGTCAGTGCACTTCCTACTCGGTTCACACCTTTCTGCATTGGTGTGATCACTGCACCTGCCACAGCTGAAATCGGTCCAGAACCGGATGCACGCAAGCTGCAGCCAATGATGGCAATGCACAGAATTGTCATGATCAGCAGAACATATTTCGCCGGAAATTTGCTCTGTTTTTTTCTCTTCATACCATTCCTCTGCTATTAAACTTATTTAAAAATTTTTGTACGCATACTATAAGCCAGTCGTTTGAATTTGTCATTTGTAACAACAAGACTCAATCCTCTTACAACTGTCTCATCCGGTTCTTCACAAGTATTAACCTTGATATTGGTAATATCAGTAAATAATTTATCCATATCTTTGATATTGGATCCCCCACCAGTCAGATAAATACCAGAATGAATAATATCTTTTGCAAGCTCTGGTGGAGTTTTCTCCAAAATCATCTTGATAGCGTTACAGATAGAATTCAGATTATCTTTCATTGCCTCATATACTGTCTCAGCTGTAATTTCCATCTCAATCGGCAATCCGCTAACTACATCCAGGCCGACAATCGTATAACTGCCTTCTTCTCCTGGAAGTGCACTTCCGATATGCTCTTTTAACTGCATTGCAGTTTTCTGACCGATCACAAGATTAAAGTTCTTTTTGATATAAGTAATAATGGATTCATCCAGACGATTTCCACCAAAGTGAAGCAGATCGCTCAATACAAGTCCACCCAAAGATAGTACAGAAATTTCTGTAGTATCAGCACCAATATCAACGATCATTATACCTGTTGGTTCATTTACATCAAGCCCCAGTCCTACTGCATCTGCAATTGGCTTATCGCACAGTAATACAGACTTTGGTTTCATTTTACTCTTGAAAAACAAGTCATAGAATGCCTTTTTCTCAACTTCTGTAATATCTGTCGGAACTGCAATAATAAATTCAGACCCTTTTACATGTCCTTTCACATTTTTCTCAAGCATTTCCTGTACCATGGTCTGCATATTATTATAATCTGCAATAACACCGCCAATAACCGGGAAAGATACATTGATGGTCTCCGGTGCTTTCTCATACATTGCATAGGCTTCATCACCGTATGCATATAATTGATTTTTATTGATTACTGCAATAGTATTTTTTTCTTTGATAATCTTGTTACTGTGTTTACTAAAAATCTTAATATTACAGGTTCCAAGATCAATTCCGTATATATTTGCCATTATTCTCTCCCTTTCTCAAACAAAATATCCTGCTCACGGAAGCTAAAGTATCGATTATCCCCGATAATAATATGATCCATAAGTAAAATATCCAGTATCTCACCACTTTGTTTTATTTTTCTGGTCACCTGGATGTCTTCCCGGCTTGGTTCCGGATTACCACTCGGATGATTGTGCAAAATAACGATATATATCGCCTGTTCTTGCAGAGCAGTCCGGTAAATATCACGGGCTGATATCAGTGCTGCATTGCATGTCCCTACGGAAATCACTTTTTCACTGAGCAGCATACTCTTGCTGTCAAACATTGCTAGCATCAGTTTTTCCTGAGTTTCATGCCGCATGCGTTCCATATAGTAAGATGCAATACTTTCCGGTGACTGTAGCACCACCTGCTGTCTGCGTCTCGTACTAGCAATACGTCGGGCCAGCTCGCCAACACATTTCAGCTGTATCGCTTTCACATTACCAATTCCGCGAATTCCTGTCAGCTGCTTAACATCCAACTGTATCAAGTTTAATAAACCATCCGGACCTGCATTCAAAATACGATGAGCCAAATCGACACACCGTTCTCCCTTACTTCCTGTCCGGATAATAGCACTGATCAATTCTGCATCTGTCAATGCTTCCGCCCCATACATCAGACACTTTTCATAAGGTCGTTCTGTATCCGGTAACTCTTTTACTGTCATATTTTTCTGCATAAGCCTTCCTGTTCTACTCTCTCTATGCAGTCGTAGATATCATAGCATAATTTTTTTTTTCTGTATACATGAAAAATACGAACTTTTTTGTAATTCTCTTAAAATTTTATGAAGTTTTTTTTACAAATCTGCCAAATCCTTCACTGTAAAGTCTGCTGTTACAATTTCTGCATCTACTAATTTCTGCAATGCCATCAAAATGCCAAGCTTTGCATGATACCAGGTCAGACCACCTTGAAAATATACAGCATACGGTGGTTTAATTGGTCCGTCAGCACTTAGCTCAATAGAAGATCCCTGTACGAATGCTCCTGCTGCCATGATGACCTGACTATCATATCCAGGCATATCCCATGGTTCAGGTGTTACATAAGAATCTACCGGTGCAGCTGCCTGAATTCCCTGGCAGAATGCAATAACTCCTTCCGGACAGCCAAATGTTACAGCCTGAATAATATCATGGCGGGATTCTGTACTGTTTGGAATGACAGGGAAACCAATTTTTTCAAAAATATTTGCTGCAAAAATAGCTCCTTTTAATGCGCCGGATACAACAGTTGGAGCCTGAAACAACCCCTGATAGAAACTCTGGATTACACCGAGAGATGCACCTACTTCTTTACCAAGCCCCGGAGAAGTAAGACGATATGCGGCATTGTCCACACACTCTTTCTTTCCAACGATATAACCGCCAATTGGTGCCAGACCGCCACCAAGATTTTTGATTAAAGATCCAACGATCATATCTGCACCTACTTCCAGCGGCTCACGATCCTCCACAAATTCTCCATAACAATTATCTACCATACAAATTACATCTGGTTTTATAGATTTGATGAAAGTGATCAGTTCACGAATCTTTTCCACAGATAATGTTGGTCGTGTCTCATATCCTTTGGATCGTTGAATGGTCACCACTTTTGTTTTTTCATTGATAGCTGCGCGGATACCATCAAAGTCAAAGTCACGATTATTCAATAGATCTACCTGACGGTATGTAATTCCATACTCAGCCAGAGACCCTTGGGATGGACGGATTCCAATCACTTCTTCCAGCGTATCATAAGGTTTCCCAACCGGAGAAAGAAGTTCATCTCCCGGGCGTAGATTAGACATGAGAGCAAGTGCCAGCGCATGGGTACCGCAAGTGATCTGCGGGCGCACTAGAGCAGCTTCTCCATGAAAACACTCTGCATATACTTCCTCTAAAGTATCACGACCTATATCATTATATCCGTAACCACTGGTTGATTGAAAACACTCTGCACTCACTCTGCATTTCTGCATGGCATGCACTACTTTTAACTGGTTATATTCTGCTGTTTCATCTATTTTATCAAAACGATCTTTTAACGTTTTCTCAATTTCTGTTCCAAATTTGTATACTTCTTTTGAAATACCCATGTCAAGGTATTTTTGTCTGATCAGTTCTTCTGTCATAACCATCCTCCAGCTGTAATTATATTTAAAATTTCTTCCAGAATTCTGGAATCTTCGTAATCATAATCGCATTTATTCAGCCAGATGACATCTCGCTCTCTGCGAAACCATGTCAGCTGACGTTTTGCAAAATGTCTGGTATCCCGTTTCAACAAGTATATGGCCTCCTCATAGGAAATTTCTCCGTCTAACCAGGAAAGAATCTCTTTATATCCAAGTCCCTGCATGGAAACCATTCCCTTGTGACATCCCTGCTCTCTCAAGCATTTTACTTCATCTACCAGACCTGCTTCCAACATAAGATCCACCCGATGATCAATGCGTTCATACAGATGGGCTCGTTCATCTGTCAGCACAAAATATCGGAAATCATAAGGCGATTCCTTTGCACGCTCCTGTTCATTGTGTTTGGAAATAGTTTGCCCTGTTTTTTCAAAATATTCCAGAGCACGGATTGTCCGTTTCACATTATTTGCATGAATGATCTTAGCTGAAGCCGGGTCAACCCTGCGCAACATCTCATGCAGATATTCATTTCCATGTTCCTTCGCCAACGCAGCAAAATGCGCCCTCAATTCAGTATCTTCATCCTGCTCTGTAAAGTCAATATCATACAACAACGCCTGAATATAAAATCCCGTGCCACCTGCGATAATTGGTATTTGCTTTTTTGCGTAAATTTCCTGTAGTGCAGACTTTGCCATCTCCTGGAAACGGACAACATGAAATTCATCTTCCGGATTCAGCACATCGATCAGATAATGTGGTACGCCCTGCATTTCTTCCCGTGTCACTTTAGCAGAACCAATATCCATACCACGATATACCTGCATGGAATCCGCTGAAATTACAGCACCGTTGATTTTTTTTGCCAGTGCAATGGACAGATCTGTTTTTCCTACAGCAGTCGGACCTGTCAATATTAATAATGGTTGCTTTTTCTGTTCTTTCATAATGTTTCACTGTCTCTAATTTTAATATAAATACTATTTGTTCTATACAATTCTCTTAAACTTCTTTTCAATCTCATATTTAGTCATTGACACGATCACCGGTCTGCCATGTGGGCAGAAATATGGATTTTGTAGTGTCAGAAGTTCATCAATTAAATGATCAATCTCCGCTCTGGATAGTTTCTGATTTCCTTTTACGGCGGCTTTACAGGACATGCTTGCTATCTTTTCTACCACCATATCCGGCGTATCCTTCTCGGACATTTCCCCAAGTCCATCCATAAGTTCCAGAAGCAGGCTCTGTCCGTTCAAACCATATAAATTGCCTGGAACTGCATTTACAGTATATTCCTTACCGCCAAAATGTTCAATTTCATACCCCAGTTTCTCAAATTCAGGCAAAAACTTCTTTAAAAGATTTTCTTCCTGCATTGTCAGTGAAAGGATTATTGGCGGGCTGATCATCTGAGAAGTAAATTCTTTTTCATGATAAGCTTTCATCGTACGCTCAAACAGCACTTTTTCATGTGCGGCATGCTGATCGATCATATAAAACTGATCCTGAAATTCTACAAGCCAGTAGGTATCAAACAACGATCCGATAATGCGATGTTGTGGTCTGGCCTGCTTTGAGAGCAATTTCAATTCTTCCTGTCTGTCAGTATTTGTTTCAAAATCAGTAGCGGCGTTTTTCTGTATTACATTTGTAGTTGAATATTCTCCTGCCTCCTGATTAGCTACTTCAAATAAATTCTGCTGCACCGGGGTGGAAATGATCGGCTCTGTTTTTTCTTTTTCTTTTGTAGCAAATGCAATCTGTTCTCGCGCTATCGCTTGATGAGCACTTTCCACTTCGATTGTCTGTTGCGCCGTTCTTCCTGCCAGTGGATCCCTCTTTGGATATTTCCGTTCGTATGGGCTATCTTTTGCTACTTCTGCACGCAGACGCTCCAGACGCTTTGTCTCAAATGGTTCCGGAGCAGCTTCCTGTGGAATTTCCACATGCTTCGCTGACATTTTTTCTTCATGAACCGCCACTTTCGGAATCAGTTCACTTTCCCGAAGTCGTCCGGAAATCAATGCCATTAACTGCTGATACAACATTTCCCCATTAGAAAATCTCATTTCCATCTTATTCGGATGAACATTTACATCCACCAGCGTTCCGTCCAACGAGATCGTCAAAACTGTAAATGGATATTTATGCTGCATCATAAATCCCCGATATCCGTCTTCCAGTGATTTTGCAATCAAGCTGCTTTTTATATAACGACCATTAATGAAATAGCTTTCAAAATTTCTGTTTCCTCTGGCTATAATTGGTTTTCCTATATAGCCATCTACACAAAAACCTTCATATTCCCCATGAATATCCAATAGATTTGCTGCGATATCCCGGCCATAAATATGGTAAATGATATCTTTTAACTCTCCGTTTCCGGAAGTATGCAAACGGATCTGTCCATTATTAATAAATTTAAAAGATACATCCGGATGTGACAGTGCCATCCGCTCCATCAGATCATTGACATATCCTGCCTCCGTTTGGGTTGATTTTAGAAATTTCCGACGCACCGGCGTGTTATAAAATAAATTTTTTACTAAAAACGTTGTTCCATTTGGTGCACCAATCTCTTCCAGTGAGATTTCTTTTCCGCCCTCAATCAGATACCTGCTTCCGGTAAACTGCTCCGGTGTCTTTGTGATCAGCTCTACCTGAGCTACTGCTGCAATACTTGACAGAGCCTCACCGCGGAATCCAAGAGAAGAAATACGCATCAGATCTTCTACTTTTCGAATCTTACTTGTTGAATGCCTGTAAAAAGCAATTGGAATCTGCTCTGCTTCAATCCCGCACCCGTTATCTGTAATCCTGATCAGAGAAGTTCCTCCTTCTTTAATTTCCACAGTGATGGCTGAAGCCTTCGCATCAATAGCATTTTCCACGAGCTCTTTTACAACAGAAGACGGACGTTCCACTACCTCGCCCGCCGCAATTTTATCTATGGTTTGTTCGTCTAATACTTCTATTTGTGGCATATATGCCTCCTACCAGCGATTTCTAATTTTATTCTGGATTTCATATAATTTATTCATGGCTTCAAATGGAGTCATGTTTGTCAGATCAATTTCCCGGATTTCCTCAATAATATCATCATCTTTTACTGTATCAAACAGTGACATCTGTGACAGATCCACATCGTCCGGCTGCTTCTTCTTGGCTTTATGCTGAACTGGTATGTCCGACAGATTTGCTGTCAGATTGCTCATATTTGCCTGTTCCAGTTCTTCACAGATTGCTTTAGCCCGTTCTATCACAGGATCTGGAACGCCTGCCAGTTTCGCGACCTGTATACCATAACTTCTGTCAGCACCGCCGGATACAATTTTTCGTAAAAATACGATATCATCGCCCTTTTCTTTTACTGCAATACAGTAGTTATTGACATTAGAGAGTTTACCTTCCAGCTCTGTCAGTTCATGATAATGTGTTGCAAATAGTGTCTTTGCCCCAAGAATCTTCGGATTGCTGATATATTCTACTACCGCCCAGGCAATAGATAATCCGTCAATGGTACTTGTGCCTCGGCCAATCTCGTCGAGAATCAGAAGACTGCTGCTTGTAGCATTTCTCAGAATATTTGCCACTTCGTTCATTTCGACCATAAAAGTACTCTGTCCTGATGCCAGGTCATCGGAAGCCCCCACACGGGTAAAAATGCGATCTACGATGCCGATATTTGCAGTTTGTGCCGGGACGAAACTTCCAATCTGCGCCATCAAAACAATCAGGGCATTCTGACGCATATATGTAGATTTTCCTGCCATATTAGGTCCGGTAATAATTGCAATACGATTATTTTTGTTATCCAGATAAGTATCATTGGAAATAAACATATCGTTATCAATCATTTTTTCTACCACCGGATGGCGACCGCCTTTGATATCCAGAATCCCTTTTTCATTAATTTTGGGTCTAGTATAATCATTCTGATCTGCCACAACAGCTAATGAGGCAAATACATCCAGAGCTGCAATGGCTTTTGCCGTATCCTGAATACGGACAACCTGATCGGCGATGGTATTACGGATCTGGCAAAAAATGTCATATTCCAATGCCGTCAGTTTCTCCTCCGCTCCAAGAATTGTCTCTTCCAGTTCTTTTAATTCCGGTGTGATATAACGTTCCGCATTGGTTAATGTCTGCTTTCTTGTATAGTATTCCGGCACAAGATCTTTGTAAGAGTTTGTAACTTCCAGATAATAACCAAATACTTTATTAAATTTGATTCTCAGATTCTTGATACCTGTCTTTTCCCGCTCGTCCTCTTCAATTCTGGCCAGCCATGTTTTGCCCTCCGTTTTGGCACTGCGCAAATGATCCACTTGCTCATTATAACCACTCTTGATCATGCCACCTTCACGAATGGAAATTGGTGGCTCATCCTCAATGGACTGACAAATCAGGTCATAAAGATCTTTTAATGGATCAAGTTTATCATCCAGTTCCCGTAACTGCGGTGTATTCAGATCTTGCAATAGTGTCTTGATAGCTGGCAGCATCTCAAGAGAAGAACGGAAAGCAATCAAATCTCTTGGATTTGCAGTCTGATAAACCACACGACTGATCAGACGCTCAAGATCATAGATTGGATTTAAATACTCACGCAGTTCTTCCCTGCAAATCATATTATTTTTCAGTTCTTCCACAGCATCCAGTCTTGCTTCAATCTGTTTTTTGTCGATAAGTGGCTGCTCCAGGCTGGCTCGAAGCATTCTGGCTCCCATGGCAGTTCTTGTTTTATCCAATACCCAGAGTAAAGAACCACGCTTTTGTTTTTCACGCAATGTCTCCACAAGCTCCAGATTTCTTCTGGTTGAACTGTCAAGTACCATAAATTTCCCCGTGGAATATGGTTCTATACTGGTCATGTGATCTAGCGTCGTTTTCTGGGTCTCATATAAATACTTCAACAAGGCACCGGCGGCAATTACACCGCAGTTATAATCACTAAGTCCAAGTCCATCCAGAGAAGTTACATGGAAATGTTCTTTTAACGTATTTTCTGCCAGTTCATCTCCAAAATACCATGCTTCCAGAGAATACATTGTAATGCCAAGTCTGTGTCGCAGGTCTTCCAGATCAATGCCACTGACAAAAAATGCCTCATTTGAAATAATCTCGGATGGCATGTATTTACTAATTTCATCTAACAGTTTGCGCTCTGAATCCAGTTCTGTCACATAATAAGCACCGGTAGTGACATCTGCCACGGACACACCATATTTATTATCGACATACACGATGCACATGATGTAGTTATTCTTTGTCTCATCCAGGGCATTGGTATCCAGGTTTGTTCCAGGTGTGACGATTCTGGTTACTTCTCTTTTTACCAGACCTTTTGCCTGCTTTGGATCCTCCACCTGCTCACAGATAGCAACTTTATAACCTTTGGATACAAGCTTATTTAAATATCCTTCCACAGCATGAAACGGCACACCACACATCGGTGCACGCTCTTTTAATCCGCAGCTTTTACCAGTCAGCGTGATCTCCAGCTCCCTGGATGCCGTCAGCGCATCATCAAAAAACATTTCATAAAAATCACCCAGACGATAAAATAAGATGCAGTCTTTATATTCCTGCTTTGTTTCCATATATTTTTGCATCATGGGTGTCAATTCTGCTACATTTATCTCCATTTACTTCATCTCCTGCTGTATGATAGCCTCTGCCACTTTTAATCCGTCCATGGCAGCAGACATAATGCCTCCGGCATATCCTGCTCCTTCTCCACATGGATACAGTCCACAGATCTCACTTTGAAAGCTTTCATCCCTGTGAATCCGAACCGGAGAGGATGTACGACTTTCCACACCGGACAAAATGCAGTCTACCCGGTCAAATCCTGCAATTTTTCTTCCATAAGCATGCATTCCCTCACAGAACGCCTCGTTCAATGCTTCCGGAAAGATTTCTCTCAAATTGGCAAACTCGTGTTGTCCTTTCACACAGCTTTCAAAAGCTCCATATCCTGCGCTTTTTTTTCCCTGTTCAAAATCGCCAAACAGTTGCTGTGGAACTTTGCCTTCTGCAAGGTTCCATGCACGCTCCTCCAGTTCCCGCTGAAATGCTACACCAGAAAGAGGATGCCAAGAATTTGGATAATCCTCCGGCGTCACTGAAATAATAATGGCGCTGTTCGCATTATGGCTGTCACGTTTCCGGTAACTCATACCATTTACCGCCAGACGTTTTTCCTCTGAAGACGCATTAACCACGTATCCACCCGGACACATACAGAAGGAATACACGCCTCTTCCATTAGAAGCCTGATGGGTCAGTTTGTAAGCTGCTGTTGGCAGTAATGTCATATCCGCATCCGTTCCGTACTGACTCTCGTTGATCATATGCTGCGGATGTTCCACACGCATACCAACTGCAAAAGATTTTGCTGCCATAGGAACCTGCCGCTCATACAACATCTGAAAAGTGTCTCTGGCACTGTGTCCGATGGCAAGTACTACACCGGAAACAGTTCTCCATTCTCTGTGATTCAGCTGAATTTCGGAAACCTGTCCATTTCTTATATGTAAATCTGTCATTTTCGTTGAAAAATGGAAAATTCCGCCAAGACGGATGATTTCCTCTCTCATACGTTCTACAACTGTACGCAATACATCCGTTCCTACATGAGGTTTTGCCACATAGAGTATATCCTCCGGTGCACCAAATTTTACGAATGTTTCCAGTACATAACGACTGCGTCCAAATTTATCTTTTACTAAAGTGTTTAGTTTTCCATCAGAAAATGTTCCTGCGCCGCCTTCTCCGAACTGTACATTAGATTCCCGATTGAGACTGCCACCGCGCCAGAATGTCTCCACATCCTGCTGACGAGCAGAAACATCCTTTCCACGTTCATAGATTTCCGGACAATAACCACACTGTGCCAGTAAATATGCTGCAAACAGACCGGCTGGTCCTGCACCAATGATTGCGATTGTCTGCTTTTCACTTAGCACTATGTCTTTTTTCTCAGGAATCTGGTAGATAACTGGCTGTATTTCCTGTACATGTGCATGATTCTTTCGAACCTTCTGCTGCTTATCAACCACAAGTTGTACTGTATAAGTATAAGTAAGCGCATCTTTTTTTCTGGCATCCACAGATTGCTTCATGATCTGCATGAAGATTACCTTATTTGTCGGAATCTGTGCCAACGTACACGCTTTCTGAAAGATTTCTTCTCTTGTATGTGCCAGAGGCACAGAAATCTGTGATACTCGAATTGTCTTATTCATATATCTCTCCAAATTATCCTGCTTCTTTTTTCATTCTGCTTTTCGCATCGATGGTATTATCACTGTTCGTATTCATTTCTCATTACTCACATTTGTTCTGTCCCAGCTATTCTGGTTTTACAGTATAAGGATGCCGATCTACCGGCCACGATTCCACTGGACCAGGCCCACTGCAGATTGTAGCCGCCACAAATTCCATCTACATCCACAATTTCCCCTGCAAAATAAAGTCCCTGCACTTTCCTTGACTCCATCTGTCCAGTCAGTTCCTCCACAGGAATTCCTCCACAGGTAACCTGTGCAAATGAAAATCCTTTTGTTTCTTTTATCGTTAGTTTCACCTGTTTCAGCAAATGAATCATTTCCCGCTGCAGCTGCTCCCTTTTTTTCTCATTGACAGACGCAATCGTGCGCTCACCCAGATGCTTTTGTGCACAAAGCATCGCTGCGAGTTTTTCATTTATAATTCCTGCCAATACATCTTTCCATGTCTCTTCAGCAGTGGCCTGTGTCAGCTGTGTTTTCAGGAAGTCACACAATTCCTCTTTCGTATATTCCGGTGCAAAATCAAGCAGAACTTCTACTCGTTGCTTTTCTTCCAATGCCAGTGACGCATACCGGCTCACCTGAAAGACGGGAATACCGGAAATGCCATAATCTGTCATCTGTACTTCCCCTGTATCCTGTGCGACACACGCCCCCTCCACCAAAAGACTTACCAAAGCATCTGCCCGGACACCTGCTGTCTGCTTTAACCAGCCAGCGTCAGCAATCAGTGCAGTCAGTGCAGGCAACGGTTTCTTCACGGTATGTCCCATCGTTTTTGCATAAATATAACCACTTCCATCACTTCCTGTCTTTGGTGATGCCATGCCGCCAGTCGCCAGAATACAACTTTTTGACACAAACATGCCGCTTTTTGTATCCAGAACAAATCCACCATTCTCCGGTTGGATTTTTCGGATACCTATTTCATTATATAAATCGATTTTCAATGCTTCCACACGGCGCATCAATGCATTTCGAATGGTCGCTGCCTGCCCGCTTCGCGGATAACAGTATCCCTGCCGCTCCTTTGTCAACACGCCAATTTCACGAAAAAACTCCACTGCATCCGCTGCAGAAAATTGTTCCAAAATATGCAATACAAAGGCAGGGGTATCGCATCGATAAAAACTCTCCCCCTGCATCAGATTCGTAAAATTGCATTTTCCATTTCCTGTTGCCAGGATCTTTTTGCCGGAAACTTCATGGTGATCCAG
>CAKREL010000022.1 GCA_934317205.1 uncultured Eubacterium sp. | reverse complement strand
ATAAATCTAAACAGTATTTTAGCAACATTTCCTGAGTGGGGGCAGAAAGTGCCCCCACTTTCACTATTTGGGGGCGAAAAGCGCCACCATATATCATAAATGATGGGTTCAAGGGAAAAATCCCTTACGTTTAAATCATCGGGAAGGAATAAAAGGAAGCAGTACGGAAGGGCATGTTAGTCATGTGCTTTCAAGCCGGATGAGTTCCAGGCCAATGGGCTTGAGTATTAAAGGAGCCGGTAAAATGGCAAAACTAAGAGCCTATAAATTAAATGGTGGAGACTAAAAGATGTATAGTGGATTTACAAGTCGTAGCCTGATACTTTGTCAGCGCATCGTGGAGATCTCTACGTTACTATTTCCGAAGGTAAATTTACGCAATCAAAACCCTTATAAATACTGGAAAAAGCAGTGGTTTTATGATAAAATATAAATATCAAAAACGAGAAGGATCATTATACTATGAAGGCTAAAGAACAGGAGTACAAGGATCATATCAAAGAACTCGAAGACCAGATCCAGCTCCTGAAAGAGCAGGTTGATTTCCTGACTCGTAAATTATACGGTTCAAAATCTGAGAAGACATCTTCCCTATCATTAGAGGGGCAGATGTCTCTTTTTGATGAAATTGAAAACAATGATTGACCGTTTTGGAGAAAATGTTAAAACACTTGCGTATGATATGACTTCCTTCCGATTGATAACAGAAGTATCAGCAAGTCCAACTTTCTTTGGCTGGGTATTTGGTTTTGGTGGGAAGGTTCAGATACTTGCACCGGATTCTGTCAAAGAGCAATATAATCAGATGATTATGAAAGCAAATGCTGACATATAAAAGGCACTTCAAGTATTGATTGAATGAAAAAAATACAATTCAAGGTGTGTATGCTGTTATTGGATACTTCAATGGTTTACACTTATCTTGTAAGGAAAAGAAGTTGAATAGGAGGATATACAAATGACATTTTCAGAACGATTGGCGAAAGCAAGGAAAGAAAAAGAATTTACACAAAGTGATGTGGCTGAAAAATTAAATGTTTCTTTTCAAGCGGTTAGTTTATGGGAACGTGGGGAAACCACTCCTGAAATTGATAAATTAGTTGACATTGCTTCGCTTTATCAAGTGAGTATAGATTGGTTACTGACCGGAAAAACAGAAGAAAGAGTGTTGCTCGATTTTCAGGATTCTTTATCAGACCGATTGTTCAATGAAGATAGAATGTATACTTATGTGAAAACCTATGCAAGTGCAAAGAACTTGTATCAGACTTCTAAAGTGTTACCTTATGCAAGAGAATTACATAAAGGGCAAGTGCGAAAAGGAAAAGATAAAGTTCCTTATATATATCATCCTTTGTTGATAGCGTGTCACGCATTGGCATTGGGGTTAGACGACGATAATATTGTTTCGGCTGCATTGCTTCACGATGTATGTGAAGACTGTGGTGTTACGGTTGATGAATTGCCAGTAAATGAACTGACAAAAGAAGCAGTATCGCTTTTGACAAAAGTTGATAGCATTGATAACGAACAATATTATCAACGAATCTCACGAAATCCGATTGCTACGATGATTAAGTTATTAGACCGATGTAATAATGTTTCCGGAATGGCAGCAGGATTTTCGAAAGAAAAATTGGTTGAATATATCAAAGAAACTGAAAGTGTTGTATATCCATTACTTCAAAAGGCAAAGAGTGAATATCCGATGTATTCCAATCAGATATTTCTTATAAAGTATCATATGACAAGTGTTATTGAAGCTATCAAGCGACAATATTAAGGAGCGATACTATGGCAAATACATCCGCTGTTTATGCAAGAATAGATACTAATCTCAAGGATAATGCTGAGAGCATTCTTTCTCAGCTTGGCATTTCTCCATCCAGTGCAATTCAGATGTTTTATAGCCAGATCGTATTGAAAAAGGGTATGCTGTTTGAAACTATTGCAGAAGACCTTTATACAGCAACTCAAAACGTGGTTCCGAAACCGGGAGAAAATAAAGTCTGGGACAGAAAATACCGTAGATGATGAGCAAATATTCCATATATCATGATATTTAGAAGGAGGGCACAATTTGAATTTAAAGTTAAAAGAGAAAATCAGAGAGTCACTATCAGCAGTTCTTCCAATTACCGGTATTGTTTTAATGATCAGCATTTTTCTGATTCCTATGGAGCTTGGCAGTATCGTTATGTTCCTTACCGGTGCATTGATGCTGATCGTTGGAATGGGATTCTTTCAGCTTGGTGCAGAGATGTCTATGACACCGATCGGAGAAGGTGTAGGTGTACAGATTTCCAAATTGAAAAAGCTCATTACTGTTTTACTGACAGGTTTTATTATGGGAGTCATCATTACAATATCAGAGCCGGATCTGCAGATTCTTGCTAATCAGGTTCCATCTGTCCCGAATATGGTATTGATTATAACCGTGGCACTTGGAGTTGGTTTGTTTCTTGCACTTGCGCTTGTTCGTATCCGATATAAAATCAGTTTGTCTGTGTTATTGATTATTTGTTATGCGGCGCTGATTCTTACCTCATTCTTTGTGCCGAAAGAGTTTTTAGCTGTTGCTTTTGATTCTGGTGGTGTTACAACAGGACCTATGACAGTACCTTTCATTATGGCAGTGGGTGTGGGACTTGCTTCTGTGCGAAGTGATAAGAATTCAGCAGATGATAGTTTCGGACTGGTCGCACTTTCTAGTATAGGCCCGATATTGGCTGTCTTAATCCTGGGCTGTTTCTATAAACCTACTCAGGCAGCGTATGTCCTTGAAGATTTGGAAACAGTTGTCACAACACAGGATGTTGCTCGCGTATTTGCCAGTGGATTGCCATTATATGCCCGTGAAGTTCTGGTAGCACTGCTGCCGATTATTGTAGTATTTTTTATATTTCAAATGCTTACCGGAAGGTATCATAAGAGGCAGATCCAACGCATTTTGATTGGTTTTCTATATACATATATTGGTCTGGTGCTGTTTCTTTGCGGTGCAAACGTTGGTTTTGCACCGGTTGGAGCTTATCTTGGGAAGAAACTGGCGGGATTGTCCTTTAATTGGATCTTGCTTCCTATTGGAGCACTGATCGGTTATTATATCGTAAAAGCAGAACCGGCAATTCAAGTGCTGAACCATCAGGTAGAGACAGTTACAGATGGTGCGATTTCAGTAAAAATGATGGATCGTTGTATGTCAATTGGTGTAGCTGCCAGTGTTGCTCTGGCAATGCTTCGTGTCCTTACAGGGGTTTCCATTCATTGGTTTGTGATTCCTGGATATTTTATTGCACTCATATTGTCTCGATTTGTTCCGGATATCTTTGTCGGTATTGGATTTGATTCAGGTGGTGTTGCCAGCGGTCCAATGACATCAACCTTCCTGTTGCCTCTTAGTATTGGGGTATGTGAGGCTCTCGGAGGAAACTTAATGACCGATGCATTTGGCGTGGTTGCACTTGTTGCATTAACACCACTGATCGCGATACAGCTGATGGGGCTGGTTTATAAGTTAAAGACAGCAAGGAGAACTCAGACAGAGAGGGCAGTCATAGCCGATGATTGTGATATGATCGTTGATCTTGAGGAGGGTGAGTAAAAATGGAAAATGAGAAAAAAGTATCTTTTCAGTTATTAGTGTTGATCGCCACACCAAAGCTTGCTGACCAGGCTGCGGAAATGTTTCGAAAGGGCGCATTGCCATTGCAATATCGCTTTCATGCAGAGGGAACAGCTACAAGTGAGATTATGGATGTACTTGGACTTGGAAACATTGACAAAAGTGTCCTCATAAGTATGATTCCGAAAAATTTATCAGAAATTCTCATAAATAAGTTGAGTTCTGAATTACAATTAAACAGAGCAAACAGTGGTATTGCATTTACGATACCATTAAATGGAGCCAATAATCTGATTTTACGCATTCTTGCCCGAAATACAGGAAAAGAATTGCTGAATATAGCAGGAAAGGAAGAAAATGGTATGTCAGAAACAAAATATACACTTGTTGCAGCAATCGTAAACAGAGGTTTCAGCGAGGAAGTTATGGAAGTGGTGCGTGCGGAAGGCGTAAAAGGCGGCACCGTAATTCGTAGCCGGCGTATCGGAAATAAAGAAGCAACCAGTTTTTGGGGACTCAGCGTTCAGGATGAGAAAGAGATTGTATTGATTTTGACTGAGTCATCAAACAAGGTAAATCTTATGAAATGTATTGGAGAAAAATGTGGTATGCACAGTGAGGCACAGGGAATTGTTATGTCATTACCAATAGATTCGGTAGCGGGTATTTAATTAAAGTGAGCTGTCGTTCTGAAAAAATAGAACGACAGCTCTTTTGGGGGTATAATCAGTAGAGCGTTCATGAGCAAGTAGTGAAAATGGATTGCGAATGTCCGCTTTACAGCATGTCTGGATTATGGAATAAAATCTAACTCAGATATGCATGATTTTCTGGATTTGACCAGATTGATAAAATGTTGGTGAAGCCTGATATCGTCCGTCATTTCCGGATGAAAGGCCAACCCAATCTGATTCTCATACTGCGCAGCTACAATGTGTCCGTCTACCACGGATAGAATTTCAACATGATTGTTATGAATATCTGTAATATATGGCGCACGGATAAATACCATCGGATAATCCCCGATTTCTTGGATAGCGGCAGTCGTCATAAAACTGGAAAGCTGTCTGCCATAGGCATTCCGCCTGACCGTGACCGGCATAGTTCCAAGATGTGGCGCTTCTTTTTCCCCGATATGTTCCGCCAGAAGGATCAGACCTGCGCAGGTAGCCAATACCGGAAGTCCATCAGAAATCATAGTTCTTAGTGTTTCTTTCATATCTAATTTATCCAGAAGCTGCCCCTGAACGGTGCTTTCGCCGCCAGGGAGAATGATACCGTCGATATGGGACAAATCTTCTTTTTTTCTTATTTCGATACAGGGAATACCAAGTTTTTCTAACATGTGTTCATGTTCGATGAATGCTCCCTGAACGGCAAGTACGCCGATGGTCATTTCTATTTACCCCGCTCTTCCATAATAATCTGAATTTCACTTGGATTTATGCCAACCATCGCTTCGCCGAGATCTTCCGATAGTTCTGCGATCAGTTTTGCATCAGTGTAGTTGGTAACAGCCTGAACGATGGCAGATGCACGCTTTGCCGGATTGCCTGATTTGAAGATTCCGGAGCCCACAAAGACACCTTCTGCACCAAGCTGCATCATCAGGGCTGCATCAGCCGGAGTTGCTACGCCGCCGGCTGCAAAGTTTACGACCGGAAGTTTGCCGTTTTCGTGTACATACAGTACCAGCTCATATGGAACCTGGAGCTGTTTTGCTTCCTCAAAAAGTTCGTCTGTGCGCATGGAAGTGATACGACGAATATCAGCATTCATTTTTCGCATATGGCGGACAGCCTGAACGACGTCACCTGTACCAGGTTCGCCTTTGGTACGGATCATGGATGCACCTTCGTTGATGCGGCGGAGTGCTTCCCCAAGATCTCTCGCGCCACATACGAAAGGAACCTGGAACTGTGTTTTATCGATATGATATACATCATCTGCAGGAGACAAAACTTCGGATTCATCAATGTAATCAATTTCGATAGCCTGCAGCAGCTGTGCCTCTACGAAATGTCCGATGCGGCATTTCGCCATAACAGGGATGCTGACAGCTTCCTGGATCCCTTTGATCATTTTCGGGTCACTCATACGGGAAACACCACCGGCTGCGCGGATATCTGCCGGGATACGCTCCAGAGCCATGACAGCGCAGGCACCCGCTGCTTCTGCGATCTTTGCCTGCTCCGGTGTGGTAACATCCATGATGACACCGCCTTTTAACATCTGTGCAAGTCCTTTGTTTAATTCATACTGTTTTTTGTCCATTTGTAAAATCCTCCATACATTATAAATAGTGTTTTACTTCTGCAATCCGTACAGTCTGTGCTCATTGTGCTATCTGAGCAATTTGTATCGTTGTGATTGCCATTTGCTGATGCCTATTATATAATGGAACTGGTTATAAAAAAATAATCAAACTGATAAAAAAACAGATGTCAGACAGGAGGGGAAGCCATGTTGACATATGTCTTTGAACACAATGATGTACCACTTTATGAGCAGGTATATCAATGTATGAAACACGATATTATAACGGGGATTTTACAGCCGGGGGAGAAGCTGCCATCCAAACGGACCTTTGCGACGCACAATGGCATTAGTACCATAACGATCCAGAATGCTTATGACCAGTTGATCAGTGAAGGCTATATTTATACCATTCCAAAGAAGGGGTATTATGTGTCGGATATCGAAGAGATAAAACGGATTCCGAAGGAGAGTCATATCTCACTGGATATTCGTGTGCCGGCAGAACCAGTGAGATATGACATTGATCTGTCTGGAAATAAGGTGGATTCGGAACGTTTTCCTTTTTCCATTTGGGCGAAACTACTACGGGAAGCGATGTCTAATCGTAGTCGGGATCTGATGAAAGTTTCTCCCACAGGAGGAATTTATGAACTGCGAAAAGCCATTGCGGAGTATCTGAAGTCATTTCGGGGGATGCTGGTGGATGCGAATCAGATCGTCATGGGAGCCGGAACCGAGTATTTGTATGGTATGCTGGTGCAGCTGCTTGGAAATGACAGGGAATATTGTATTGAAAATCCGGGATATAAAAAACTGGTACAGATTTATCAGCAGCATCAGATCATTTGTCGTTATGCGGACATGGACGAGGATGGTATTACCGTAGAAGGGCTGCGAAAATCAGGAGCTGACATTGCGCATATCAGCCCGGGGCATCATTTTCCAAGTGGGATTACTATGCCTGCGCACCGAAGATATGAAGTATTGGCCTGGGCCAATGAAAAAAACGGACGTTATATCATAGAGGATGATTATGACAGTGAATTCCGTCCAAATGGAAAGCCCTTGCCAACGTTATTCAGTATGGATGCCTGTGAAAAAGTAATATATATGAATACGTTTTCCAAATCATTGACGCCGACAATCCGTATCAGTTACATGATCCTGCCGGTGCATCTGGCGAATCAATTTTACCGGCAGCTTTCTTTTTATTCCTGTACGGTGTCAAATTTTGAGCAGTATACCCTGGCAGCTTTTATTGATCAGGGGTATTTTGAAAAACATATCAACCGGATGAGGCTTTTTTACAGCAGACAGCGTAAAAAGCTAATTGAGGCGATCGAGCACAGCTCCCTGAAGGAAAAATGCCAGATTATAGAAAATGATTCAGGATTACATTTTCTGCTGCATTTGCAGACGGAATTGTCAGATCAGTGCCTTTCGGAACAATTGATGCAACAGGGAATAAAAATGCGTCCGTTGTCAGAATACTTCCTGACAGCAGAAAACAGCCGGGAGCATTATTTTATCATTAATTATTCCAGCGTCGATTTGGAAAAGATACCGGCAGCCTGTGAAAGGATCAGTCAGCTGTTGTCAGAATGATTTTAGAAGAACATACAAAATAAGAGAAGTAAAAGGAACAACGATGAAAAACATATTGATGATAGGAACCGGAGGCACCATTGCCTCCAAGCAGACAGAATACGGACTGGCGCCTGGCCTTTCCGCAGAAGATATTTTAAATTATATTCCGGCAGTCAGCAAAATCTGTGAGGTAGATTCCCTGCAAGTGTGCAATCTGGACAGCACGAATGTGACACCGGAGCACTGGAAATTGCTGGCAAAGACCGTGCAGGAAAACTATGACAAATATGACGGATTTGTCATCTGCCATGGTACGGATACGCTGGCATACACAGCAGCCGCGCTGTCTTATATGATCCAGAATTCCAGAAAACCAATTGTTATTACCGGAGCACAAAAGCCGATTGAGATGGACGTGACAGATGCAAAAACGAACTTGCTGGACAGTTTCATCTATGCCTCTGATAACGATTCACAGGATGTTAACATTGTGTTTGACGGAAAAGTCATTGTTGGAACGAGAGCCAGAAAAGAGCGTGCAAAAAGCTACAATGCATTTTGTAGTATTAATTTCCCATATCAGGCGGTGATACAGGATGGTATGATTGTGCGCTATATCACAGAAATGCCATATACCGGACCTGTGCGGTTTTATTATGAAATGAAAAACAGCGTGTACGTACTGAAGCTGATTCCGGGTATGCAGCCGGATATTTTGCCTTATCTGTTTGAAAGGTACGACTGTCTGGTTGTGGAAAGCTTTGGCGTGGGCGGAATTCCGGAGTCACTGTTGGATGAATTTTATGCGCAGATGAACAAGTGGAAAGATAAGGGAAAAATCCTTGTCATGACGACACAGGTGGCCAATGAAGGCAGCAATATGACCGTGTATGAGGTAGGAAAAAAGGTAAAACTGGATTTCAAAATCCTGGAAGCTTATGATATGACATTGGAAGCAACCATTACAAAAATGATGTGGATCATGGGAATGGGAGATCAGACTTTTGAGGAAATGAAACGGGATTTTTACCGGTTGGTGAATCATGATATTCTGTTTACGAAGCGTATGGAAGGAGAATTAAATGGGAAAAAACATTGACATTGTCGCACTTGGCGAATTACTGATTGATTTTACAGAAGCTGGAACAGGCTCGGATGGTATGCGTTTGTTTGAACAGAATCCGGGTGGAGCTCCTGCAAATTTGTTGACTGTGGCCAGTCACATGGGATATCGGACAGAATTTATCGGAAAAGTTGGAAAGGATATGCATGGTGCATTTCTGAAAAAGACACTGGAGAAAGAAGGTATCGGTGTTTCCAACTTGATAGAGGATGACAGTTATTTTACTACGCTGGCTTTTGTTGCTATTGATGAAGAGGGGGAGCGGGAGTTTTCCTTCGCAAGAAAACCGGGTGCAGATACGCAGTTGAGTCCGAATGAGTTAAATACAGAACTTTTACAGGATTGCAAGATTTTCCACTTTGGTTCTTTGTCTCTGACTGATCAGCCTGCAAAGGATGCGACACTGACAGCAGTAAGGCTGGCAAAAAAAGCAGGTGCACTGATTTCTTATGATCCGAATTATCGTGCAACTTTGTGGAGCAGTGAAGCAGTTGCTGCAGAAGCGATGAAATCTATGATTCCTTATGCGGATGTCATGAAAGTATCCGATGAAGAAAGTTTATTACTTACAGGAGAGGCAACTTATGAAGCCGCAGCAGATAAACTGCTTGCCATGGGCCCGAAGCTCATTGCAGTAACGCTTGGCAGCGAAGGGGTATTGATGGCAACGAAAGAGAAAAAAGAGCGCGTGAAAGGATTTTCTGTACAGTCTGTAGATACAACCGGTGCAGGGGATTCCTTCTGGGGAGGTACATTAAGCGCATACTTATCACTGAAAAAACCAATCGAAGCCCTGACATGGGAAGAAATTCACCATTGTGCCGTATATGGAAACGCAACTGCAGCACTTTGTGTACAGAAACGTGGTGGAATCCCGGCAATCCCGACGAAAGAAGAAGTTGAGAAGATGATAAAATAAGAATTGCTTTTTATATATTGCAAAAATGCAGAAAAATTCGTATTATAAGAGAAAGTGATGCGTTTTTGCAATGAATGAGGAGCAAATTTATGAGTATAAAGGGAAAAAAATCCGAAAATTTTCATGTGGAAGATTATCTGGAAGCTGTATTGGATAATTTTCATGACGGCATTTATATTACAGACTGTGAGGCAAATACCGTATATCTGAATCATAGTTATGAACTGATCAGTGGTCTGAGAAAATCAGAAATGATCGGGAAAAATATGAAGGATCTGGTGGAGGCAGGAGTAATTTCAATGAGTGGTACACTTGCTGTGCTGGAGAGTGGGGAACCGGTGACAAGTGAACAGATCTTTCGTACCGGAAAACGTGCAGTGATCACAAGTACCCCTGTTTTTGACGGGGAGGATCATACGAATCTGGTTATGGTGGTGACATTGGTTCGCGAGATTACAGAAATTTATTCTATCCGCAAAGAACTGCAGCGTAAGGAACAGCAGAACCGTCAATATATGCAGGAACTGGAGCGCATGCGCAGAGAACTGGACGGAGATGTGGAGCTGGTGGCCGTTGCGGAAGCAAGCAGTAAGTTATTGGGGTTTGCAGACAAAATGGCTATGGTTGACATGCCGGTATTACTTTGGGGAGAAAAAGGATCCGGAAAATGCCGGATGGCAAAGTATATCCATGCACATTCCAATCGCTCGGAAGCAGCTTTTTTGCGTCTGGATTTTTCTGCGGTGCCAAAAGATGACCTGGAGACGTATCTGTTTGGAAAACCGGGAAATGCAGAGCATGAGCCACAGATCGGTCTGCTTGAGAGTGCGGATGGAGGTACGCTGTATATTGAAGAACTGGCGGATACGCCGGGAGATATCCAGGGAGATTTGTTGTCGCTGCTTCGGGATGGCTGCTGCATAATGAAGGAAGGCTATCAGCAGAAATTAAATATCCGGATGATTGCAGGAAGCCGGTATACGATATCACAGTTAGAGAAAATGTCCGATATCAACCGACAGCTTCTGCAGCATTTTTCATTGTTTTTTGTGGAAGTACCTCCACTGAGGGAACGCAGGGAAGATATTATACCGTTGATTGATTTTTTCTTGAATCAGTATAATCATAAGACAAATCAGAACAAGCATTTTGACCGAGAAAGCTACCAGTGTCTGAGTGACTATCCTTGGCCGGGAAATATTCAGGAACTGCGGAATCTGGTGCAACGGGCAGCGATTGTCAGTGCCGGTGATGTGATTTGCGTGCAGGATCTGTTTTTACATGATCAGGTGGAAAAAGTGGAGCAGTATAAAGAAACGAATGTATATCCAGATCAGACAGATCTGAAGATGGAGGTTGCAAAATTTGAAGCCGGATATCTGGAACATGCCTTTCAGAGATATGGAAATATCCGTGAGGCAGCAGCAAGTCTGGGTATGGACAGCTCTACGTTTGTGCGAAAAAGACAGAAATATGAGCAGCTAGGACTTATGAAAAGCGAAAAGAGAAAATAAGAGAAAAACGGTTGAACGAAGAAGAAATAAATGACGAAAGTGGATTGTGAATATCTGCTTTTACATCGAAAAAGACTGCTATTTGTGCACATTGTACAGGAAAATGAGCGCAAATGGCAGTCCTTTTTTTTAAATCAAGTGATATTTTGTGAAACATCATAATTGCAAAAATACATACAATGGTGTATAATTGCATCATAAACAAAAACGTGATGCAAAAACGCAAATAAAAATGCAAAAATGGAGGTAAGACAAAATGGCACTTATGACAGGAGAACAGTATATCGAGAGCATCCGAAAAATGAACATGGAAATTTACATGTTCGGCGAGAAGGTAGAAAATCCGGTAGACAACCCAATCCTTCGCCCATCTTTAAATTCTGTAAGAATGACGTATGATCTGGCTCAGGATCCGCAGTATCAGGATCTGATGGTCGTTACTTCTCCGTTTACCGGCGAGAAGATCAACCGTTTCACACATATCCATCAGAGCACAGAAGATCTGAAAAACAAAGTAAAAATGCAGAGATTATGTGGACAGAAAACGGCAGCCTGTTTCCAGCGTTGTGTAGGAATGGATGCGTTTAATGCAGAGTTTTCCACAACTTATGAAATTGATAAAAAATACGGCACATCTTATCATGAGAACTTTAAAAAATTTATGAACTACTGTGCAACATGCGATTTAACCGTTGATGGAGCTATGACAGATCCGAAGGGTGACCGCTCCAAGGCACCTCACGCACAGGAAGATCCGGATATGTATCTGCATGTAGTAGAGCGTCGTCCGGATGGTATCGTAGTACGTGGTGCAAAAGCGCATCAGACCGGTATCTGCAACTCTCATGAAGTTATCGTTATGCCGACCATTGCTATGGGACCGGATGACAAAGATTATGCGGTATCATTTGCGGTACCGGTTGATACAGACGGAATCTTTATGATTATCGGACGTCAGTCCTGTGATACAAGAAAACTGGAAGGATCCCAGATGGATGTTGGAAACTGTGAGTTTGGCGGTGTCGAGGCTCTGGTTGTTTTTGAAGATGTATTCGTACCAAATGACCGTATCTTCATGAATGGTGAAGCAGAGTTTGCAGGAATGCTGGTAGAGCGCTTCGCTGGTTATCATCGTCAGTCCTATGGTGGATGTAAAGTTGGTGTGGGCGATGTCCTGATTGGTGCAGCAGCAGTTGCAGCTGAGTACAACGGTGTTGCAAAAGCGTCTGCAGTAAAAGACAAACTGATTGAAATGACACATTTAAATGAGACACTGTTCTGCTGTGGTCTTGCATGTTCCACAGAGGGAACTGCGACAGAGTCTGGCGCATACATCATTAATCTGCTTCTTGCAAATGTATGTAAACAGAATGTAACACGTTTCCCATATGAAATCGTTCGTCTGGCAGAAGATATTGCAGGTGGTTTGATGGTTACAGCTCCATCCGAGAAAGATTTCCGTGATGAGAAACTTGGTAAATATATTGACAAATATTTCAGAGGTGTTGCAGATGTGACCACAGAGAACCGTCTGAGAATCCTTCGTCTTATCGAAAACCTGTCTCTTGGTACCGCAGCTGTTGGATATCGTACAGAGTCCATGCACGGTGCAGGTTCTCCGCAGGCACAGCGTATCATGATCGCACGTCAGGGTAACTTAGGTGCTAAGAAACAGCTTGCAAAAGCAATCGCACATATCGAGGAGTAGGCTTTTTAGCTGCGATTAAAAGTAAAAAAGTAAAGATGCCTGCGTTCGTTTTCTGTTTGTACAGAAGGGAACGCAGGTATATAATTAAAAGATAGATAGAATGTATGGAATCATCCGTAAACGATCTTATAGTTTTTAATTATGAGGAGAAACTACCATGGGAGAATTAGAAATCAGCAAAATAGAACAGGTTTTGGATGAGCGGGTGCGCCCGAATCTGGCTCAGCATGGAGGCGATATCGAGATCGAAAAACTGGAGGATGGTATCCTTCATGTGAGAATGCATGGGCAGTGCAGCGGATGTCCTTCCGCAGAACTGACGTTGGAAAACCTGGTCAGTACAGAGTTAAAAGAAGCCTTTCCGGAACTGAAGGATGTAGTGCTGGTGACCGGAGTCAGTGATGATTTGATCGCACAGGCACGACAGATCATGCGTCAGAGAAAAGCAGTAAAAAAATGAAATAATATCTGTACATAGAATGAAACACAGAAAGAAATAGAAAAATGTCTGTATGCCGGAGTAGAATGTAATATGTTAGAACATAATATGATGGAAAAAGATGAAATAGAAAAAATTTTGCCGCACAGAGAACCGTTACTTTTGGTGGATCGTGTGACAAAGTTGTATCCGCCGGATAGGATTGAAGCAGAAGTGGATATTCAGACAGACTGGCAGATTTTTCAGGGGCATTTTCCGGAAAAACCAGTTTTGCCCGGGATTTATATTATGGAGAGTATGGCACAGACTGCAGATATCCTGCTATTGCTTATGGAGCAGAACAGAGGAAAACTTCCGTTGTTTTTTCAGGTAAGCCAGATGCGTTTTTACCATCCGGTGTATCCGGGAGAACGGTTGTATCTGGGTGCACAGCTTATCTGCGATGCAGGAAATGGTATGTATGACTGCAGAGTGACGGCCAAAACAGACGCAGGACGTGCGGCAGTTGGTATGATCACCCTTGCCATGAAAGCAGCATCAGGAAAAAATAAAATCGTATGAGGGTAAGATGATGACGAATCTTGAAAAATATAACAAAATTATAAAAAGAAATTTACAGGCAGCGGATGAGGATCTGAACGATGACGTGCTTGTATATAATAGATATAAAAAATGGGAATCTGTGCGACATGTAGATATGGTCGCAGACCTGGAAGAAGCATTTGGCGTGTTCTTTGAGACACTGGATATTACTTCTTTCAGTACTTACAGCAAGGGAATTGAAATTCTGGAAAAACTTGGTGTGGATATGAGTAAATAAGCGATATCGCTGATAGTCTTTTTTAGATAAATGTTACCAAAATGTACGGTGATTATAAAATAATAGTTACAAATCATAAAAAGTAGAAGGTATGAAAATGTATTTTGAAATGGAATTAAAACCTGCAGACCGTCCCGCATTGCAGACGGATACAGGCATTTGCATTACATACGGTGAGCTGCGTGAGCAGATTGCAGAATTCAGACATGCAGTCCGCCGGCGCAGCTTTGTTTTTTTATTATGTGAAAATTCACAGGGAGCTGTGATCGGATATCTTGGTTGTTTGAATGTAGGAGCGGTGCCACTGTTATTGAACGCAGATCTGGATGAAACAGTGCTTCAGGATATGTATGAGCGGTATCAGCCGGAATATGTATGGATGCCGAAAAAAAAGAAAACGGTGTGGGAACCCTGCAGTTTTTTGAAAAAGCAGAAAAGAAAAGATGAAACTATCAATAAAAAGGAAGAGAAAAGCAGTGAGATCATATTTGAACTGGCAGAGTATGCATTGTATGCCACAAAAGCATCAAAGTGTGAACTGCATCCGGAACTGGCCTTGCTGCTGACTACTTCCGGAAGCACAGGAAGTCCGAAACTGGTGCGTCTGTCAAGGAAAAATCTGGAAAGTAATGCAGCATCAATTGTGGAATATCTGAAACTGACAGAATCAGAACGGGCAATCACCTGTCTGCCGATGCAATATACCTATGGCTTGTCTGTGCTTAACAGCCATTTTCTGGCGGGAGCCTGTGTACTTCTAACTACCAGAAGTGTGGTACAGCAGCAATTCTGGGATTATTTCAGATCAGCAGGAGGAACAAGTCTGGTGGGAGTTCCGTATACCTATGAATTGTTTCAACGGCTGCATTTGTTTGATAAACAGGCAGAAGCTGGGGAGCAGCCATGGTATCAGCATCTTCGTTATATGACACAGGCAGGAGGCAGACTGAAAGAAGCCTTACAGCAGAAGGTTGGCATCTGGGCAAAGGAACATGGAATCGATTTTGTAGTGATGTATGGGCAGACAGAAGCAACTGCACGAATGAGTTATCTGCCGTCAGAACAGTGTCTGCAGAAAATCGGAAGTATCGGCATTGCAATTCCAGGGGGAGCCTTTCATCTGGAAGATGTGGATGAGACAACCGGAATCGGAGAACTGGTCTATGAGGGAGCAAATGTAACACTGGGAATGGCAGAAAACCGGACAGATCTTAGAAAAGGTGATGAACGAAATGGGATTTTGCATACCGGAGATCTCGCAAGAGTCGATGAAGATGGGTATTATTATATTGCCGGTCGCAAGAAACGGTTTCTCAAAATTTTCGGAATCCGTATCGGGCTGGATGAATGTGAACATATTTTGCAGAAAGCCTATGAAGAAGTTGATTGTGAATTCGTCTGTGTGGGAACAGATGATCATCTGCAGATTTATACAACGGATCAGATATGTGCACAGACAGCTGCAGAATTTCTGGCAGATCGACTGCATATAAGCAATCGGGCCGTGCAGGCGTATTATATTGCAGAAATACCGAAAAATCCTTCCGGGAAAACGCAATACAGTAAATTACAGGGTGAAGGAGGGGAGAAACTTGAAAGAACAAAGATTACATGAAATATATTGTCTGGAAAAAGCACACAAAGACGAGCAGCTCACTGCACAGCTGAAGGAATTAACTATTTATCACAGGGAACATTGTCCGGCTTATGCCAGAATGCTTGACTCATATGGTTTTGATGAGGAGAAAGTAACACATTACAGTGAGCTTCCCTTTCTTCCGGCAGGATTATTTAAACGACTCACATTGAGCAGCATGTCGAAGGGAGAGGATGACTATAAGGTTGTAACTTCATCCGGAACGAGCAGTATGGCTTCCAAAATAGTGCTGGATGGAGAGAACAGAACACGTCAGCAGGTAGCACTGGCAAAGATTGGTGCAGATTTCCTTGGAAAAAAGAGACTTCCGATGCTGGTGATCGATGCACCTTCTGCTTTGTCCGGGATGCAGCAGTTTTCAGCACGGGCAGCAGGAATCAGGGGATTTTCTCTGTTTGGAAGATACCGCACCTTTGCATTAAAGGAAGATATGTCACTGGATTTGGAAACGCTGGATCAGTTTCTGGAAAAATATGGTAATGAGCCGTTTTTGATCTTTGGCTTTACTTTTCTCATCTGGCAGTATCTGGTGCTGGCCTTAGAGCAGTTGGGGCTAAAAAAAGACCTGTCTAAGGGAATCTTAGTACATGGTGGCGGCTGGAAGAAGTTAGCGTCTCAGGCGGTTTCAAAAGAGGAATACAAAGCAGGACTGCTCCGGGTTTGCGGCATTGCAGAAGTACATGATTACTATGGTATGGCAGAGCAGGCGGGCAGTATTTTTATGGAATGTGAATGTGGGCATTTGCATGCCTCTGATTATTCAGGCGTTCTCTTTCGGCGGGCTTCTGATTTTTCACTCTGCAATATTGGAGAGCGCGGAATCATTCAGGTGCTGTCGACTCTTCCGAAAAGTTATCCGGGACACAGTATTCTGACGGAAGATGAGGGCAGATTGCTTGGAGTGGATGATTGTCCATGTGGACGAAAGGGCGCTTATTTTGAAGTGATCGGCAGATTAAAACACGCACAGATCCGGGGATGTTCTGACACCTTCCAGAAGAATGACCGGCAAAAAGGTCTTCAGTTTTTACTGGGCGATATTACAAGTTTGAATGAACTTGCAGAGCAAAGACCATATACTCCCTTTTCAGAGGAAACCATTAACTTTCTGGATGCTTTATATCAGACAATCCGGAAAGAAAATCATAGTGTGCAGGCAGCAGATCTGGCAGCATTTTCTTTTTGGTGCAGAAAAGGGAATTTAAAACATCTCAGGGATCAATACGCCTGTCAGTGGAATGGGAAAAAGGTAATCGGAAGAGGTGTTGCATTTCACGTTGTTCCGTCTAATGTCCCGGTATTATTTGCCTTCAGTATGGTTGCATCTCTGCTGGCCGGAAATCCGGTGGTTTTGCGGATGCCGGAAAAAGAGACCATGCAGGAGCACATTATCCTTTCTTGCATCCGGCAGGTGATGGAGCAGCAGCCGGAATGGAAAAAAAGAATCGTGATCGTTCGTTACGGTCATGAAAAAGAAGTGACAGATATACTCTCAGAGCTTTGTCAGGTGCGGGTGATCTGGGGTGGAGACCACAGCATTCAGGAAATTCAGAAATCTGTATTGGAACCTGGAAAAACAGAACTTGCGTTTGCAGATCGAAGGTCAGCAGCTGTATTTTCGGCGGCGGAGATTTTGAAAAAAGAAGATTTGACGGATATTGTGCGGGCGTTCTATAATGATACATATTTAAATGATCAAAATGCCTGCTCGTCTCCATCCCTGGTTTATTGGCTGGGAACAAAGGCAGAAGTACAGCGCGCACATGAACGATTCTGGAAGGCTGCAGTTCCTTATATTCAAAGTAATTATGAACTTGGAGCACACCTTGCGGTGCAGAAATTGGAACAGGCCATGTGTATGGCAGCTGTCTGTGAGAATGTGCAGATTAAAAGTTGTGGCAACACTGCAGTGCTGGTCTGGCTTTCTGTACTTTCACCGGAAGCTTGGAATGATACGGTGCCGGGAGGTTTTTTTCTGGAGTGTAGCGGAGAAAATCTGGAGAATCTTTATCCGGCACTGACAAGGAAATGTCAGACGTTAACCTGTGTGGGAATTGATCGAAGCCAGATGGCTGCGGAGTTGATCCGTTCAGGTGTCCTGGGTGTGGATCGCGTGGTAGAAACAGGACATGCGTTGGATTTTTCGCTGATTTGGGATGGAATAGATCTGATCAGGCAGATGAGCAGGCAAATAGAACTAGTGTAGACTTGCAGAGATGCACAGAAGAATATGTCATGCATTGCATGACGTGCATCTCGCAGCAAGAATGCCGAGGGCATTCTTGAATAATAGAAACCTGTGGAAATGGAGAGACTGCTGCGATGAAGATTGCATATACTTTGCGAAATTATAATAAGAAAAATCTGAGAAAGGATATTCTGGCAGGATTGATCATCATGGCTGTCTCGATCCCGATTTCCATGGGATATGCACAGATCGCAGGTTTACCGGCGGTATACGGATTGTATGGATCAGTTTTTCCAATTTTAATTTTTGCATTGTTTTCTACATCCCCACAGTTTATCTTTGGCGTGGATGCAGCTCCGGCGGCACTGATCGGTTCTGCACTGGCAGGATTGAATATTACAGCAGGTTCAACAGAAGCACTGGCGGCAGTTCCGATGCTGACCTTTTTTGTAGCATTGTGGCTGTTGATATTCTCCTTATTAAAAGCCGGAAAATTGGTCAATTATATTTCCGCACCGGTCATGGGTGGATTCATCACCGGTATCTGCACAACGATCATTTTGATGCAGGTGCCAAAACTGATGGGAGGAACGGCAGGCGTCGGAGAATTTCTGGAGCTGGCAGAGCATATTGCAGGAACTGCAAAAATAATGAACTTGCCTTCCGTTATTCTCGGTGTCATTTCTCTTGCTATATTATTAATCGCAAAAAGAAGAATACCAAAATTTCCGATGGCAGTGGTACTGATGGCAGCAGGAGCTGTACTTACAAACGTACTTCCGTTACAGGACTGGGGCATTCAGACACTGGCAGCGGTAGAAACGGGGCTTCCAAAATGGAGTTTGCCGGATTTCTCCGCAGTTCCGTTAAAAGAGGCGGTTACGATTAGTTTGTCCGTAGCAGTCGTTATAATGGCGGAAACGTTGCTGGCAGAGAATAGTTTTGCACAGAAAAACCGTTATCAGATTGATGATAATCAGGAAATTCTGGCATTTTCAATTGGAAATTTTGCAGCAGCATTTACTGGCTGCTGTCCGATCAACGGTTCCGTATCACGAACGGCTATGGGGGAACAGTATCAGGCAAAGACACAGCTGACCGGACTTGTGGCAGGCGGATCTATGATTGTATTATTACTGTTTTGTACAGGTTTTATCGGATATCTGCCGATTCCGGTCCTGACAGCCATCGTGATTTCAGCTCTGCTTGGGGCGACAGAATTTGATCTGGCTGCAAGACTGTGGAACGTCAGCAGGACGGAATGTTTTATTTTTCTGGGTGCATTTTTCGGTGTGTTGTTTTTAGGAACCATCAATGGAGTATTGATTGGTATTATTTTATCTTTTACAGAGATGATCATACGGACAGCAAAACCGGCAACCTGTTTTCTTGGAATCCAGCCGGGACATAAGCATTTCAGAGATTTGAAAGAGGGTGGACAGATCCACCCGGTTTCCCAGGTTTTGATCTACCGTTTCAGCAGCAATCTGTTTTTTGCAAATATTTCCGTATTACAGCGGGAAATTGAGCAGGCATTGAAGGAAGATACCAAAACGGTAATTCTGGATGCAAGCGGTATTGGAAGTATGGATATTACAGCAGCGGATCGTCTGAATTTGTTGAGCGAATCCCTGAAGGAAAAAGGAATCCGTTTTTACATTACAGAGCACATTTCAGGACTCAATACGCAGATGCGAAAACTTGGGCTTGGACATTTGATTGAAAATGGGAATGTCCGCCGTACAATCCACATTGCTTTAAAAGACAGTGGCTATAAGCGTCCATATCCGTTAGAAGGCGGTGTGGATAATGCGGAGCGCAGTGCATCATTAAAACGCGCGGATAATCGCGTACAGGAGTTTGTATGGGCTTTTGGCGCTGACGCAGAGACTGAGATGGAGAAGCAGATCATGCATCAGATCGAGCATTTGAAGGAGACGAAGGATGTGGAAGAATTACTGCATGGAAGCTGGTCTCATATGGAGGAACTTGATCTCGATGAATGGCTGGAGCATCTGGAAGAGCATTTAAAAGAAATTGTGCGTATTTCCGGGAAAGATGAACATGCACTGGCACAGAAGATTGAACAGCACCGGCAGGAAATCCATGAACGGATTGCCAGAGAACATCCGGAGCTGGCAGAACGGTTCCAGGAACGCAGGCATCTTCTGGATGAGCATTTGAAGGAACGGCATCCGGAAGTATTTACGCTTATTGAAAAATTAAGGGAAGAGAGAAAAGAGTAGCATTTATAGTTGAACAGTTACTGGATTGATGATATTATTTACCATAATAGTGTAAGCAGATCGATTGGATCCGCTTACTTCGAAACAAAGAAAATTGGGGTGTTTGTGAATGGCAACAATCAAAGACATTGCCGCAAAAGCGGGGGTCTCAATTGCAACGGTGTCGAGAGTGTTGAATCATGATGAGACTTTAAATGCACAGGAAGAAACTAAAAAAAGAATTTTTGAAATCGCTGAGGAACTGGAATATAAAGTACGCGCACAGAAAAAACGCAGAAAAAAATTAAAGATCGGCGTGTTTTATTCCTATTCTCCAGAGGAAGAACTGGAGGATCCATACTATTTGTGTATCCGCCTTGCGTTAGAACGAAAGCTGGAAGAAGAAGGATATCTCAGACAGACGGTAAAAATGGAAGATACCGCAGAATCATTGAGCGGGCTTGATGGTGTAATCTGTACCGGAACATTTACAAGTGATATGATAGCCGTTATCGAATTGTGGAAATGTCCGGTTGTATTTGTGGATGCAAATCCGAATCCGGAGAAATTTGACAGTATTGTGGCGGATTACCGCCAGGCAGTAGAGGAGATTGTTTCGTATCTGGTGGCATGTGGCCATACAAAAATCGGTATGATCGGATGCAAGGAATTGAATGCACAAGGCGTGGAATCGCTTGATACTCGCTTACACTGTTTTCAGGATGCGTTAACCCGAAAAGGTCTGTATCATCCGGAATATACGAAATACGGTGCTTACTATCCAAAGTATGGATATGAACTCCTGAAAGAATTATATCAGGAAGGCAATCTGCCGACGGCGCTGTTTGTGGCAAATGATTCGATGGCGGCCGGAAGCTACCGGGCAGCATATGAGCTGGGATTGCGCATACCGGAGGATATCAGCATTGTCGGGTTTAATGATATTCCAGCTGCAAAATATATGATCCCTCCTCTTACAACCGTTCGGTTGTACATGGAATTTATGGGAGAGTATGCCGTAAAACTTTTGGAGGAACGAATTTTGCATGGGCGGGAAATATGTGTAAAAGTATCTGTTCCAACGCAGTTATGCATTCGTGACAGTGTAAAAATAATAAAATAAAAAAAAGAACTATAGAGCAAATGAAATGTTTTATAGTTCTTTTTTTTGATTGCTGTGGACAAAAACGGGGAAAGGATTCTTTGGTGTAAAGCGGACATTCGCAATCCGCTTTCGCTACTTGCTCATGAACGCAGTCGCTTTGCGACCTGTCAGTGGGAGCTTTTAACTCCCACTGACATAAGCATCCCCCTTACCCACCGCTTAGTGCTCTACGCACTTGAAGCGGGGGAATGCTTATTCTGCGATCAATTGTGAAAAATAAATAAAACTGGCAGGTGAATCATGTATAAAGTGCGGAAAAAGAAATTTTACTGGTAAAAATATTTACATTTTACCAATAAAATAGTATATTTATTTTACTTGATGGATTAAGATAACGTGTTGGAGAAGGTATCATTTAAATTAAACGGAGAGGAGAGAATACTATGGCAAGAAAAGCAGTGAAAAGATGGGAAGACAATCAGATTACCGGAATCGGCAGAAGAAATGCAAGAACTTCTTTTTACAAAGATTCCCAGAAACGAATGAGTCTGAACGGACAATGGGCGTTTTTGTATCTGGATGCACCGGAACTTTCGCCGGAAGGATTTGAACAGCCAGGGTTAAATGAAGGCTGGGATCGGATCGATGTACCGTCTGTGTGGCAGCTGCGTGGATATGACCGTATGCACTATACAGATGTATTGTATCCGTTTCCAATCAATCCACCTTATGTGCCGGATGAAAATCCAACCGGAATTTATAAAAGAAGTATTTTCCTGGATGAAGCGTGGCTGGAAAAAGATACAATTCTGAAATTTCATGGGGTAGACAGTGCATTTGATGTATGGGTAAATGGTATGCATGCAGGTTATGGCAAGGTGAGCCGGCTTCCGTCTGAATTTGATATCACAGAGCTGGTAAAAGCCGGAGAAAATGATATTACAGTACGTGTATATAAATGGTCAGATGGCACTTATCTGGAAGATCAGGATATGTGGTGGTTGTCCGGTATTTTCCGGGATGTGGAACTGATCAATGAAGAGAAAAATGCAATCCTGGATGTACAGGTGGATGGAACGTTGGATGACAGTTATCAAACTGGATTGTTTTCAGCCAAAATCACAGGAAAACAGCCATTGGAACAGGCCGCATGGAAGCTGACTTACAGAGGCGAGGTAATTGCTTCAGGAGAAGTTGTCTCCGAAGAGATGCAGGCTTGTGTGAATGCAGAAATTATGCATGTGCATGCGTGGACAGCAGAGACACCGGAATTATATGAATTTACAGTCACTACCCGGACACAGGAAGTGACCGTGCGGTGTGGTTTTCGCAGAATTGAGATCAAAGACGATAATTTCCGCATCAATGGCCAGGTGATTTTACTGAATGGAGTGAATCATCATGATTATAATCCGAAAGAAGGAAGATGCGTCACAAGGGAACAGATGGAGGCGGATATCCGTCTGATGAAACAGTACAATATCAATGCGGTCCGTTGCTCCCATTATCCTGCAAATGAATATTTTTATGATCTGTGTGATACATATGGCCTTTATGTGATCAATGAAGCAGATCTGGAATGTCATGGATTCGAATGGGTAGATAATTATACCTGGATCACAGATGATCCTGCATGGAAAGCAATGTATGTGGATCGCAGTGTCCGAATGGTGCAAAGAGACCGCAATCATCCCTCCATTATTATGTGGTCTATGGGAAATGAATCTGCTTTCGGCTGTAATTTCAGAAGTGCAGCGAAAGCGATCCGGACACTGGATGATACCAGGCTGATTCATTATGAAGGTGATTTTGAGGCAGAAGTAGCAGATGTCTATTCTACGATGTATACGCGGTTAAAAGGTCTGAAAGAAATTGCTGAATACGAAGTGAAAGGAAACAAACCGCATGTGATGTGCGAGTATGGGCATGCGATGGGAAATGGTCCGGGAGGATTGAAAGCATATCAGGACATGTATCGCAAATATAAACGCTTGCAGGGCGGATTTCTCTGGGAATGGTATGATCATGGAATCTATACGGAGGAAGATGGAGAAATCTATTATAAATACGGCGGAAATTATGGTGATTTTCCTACCAATGGAAACTTTTGTATTGATGGAATCCTGATGCCTGACAGAACACCTTCTCCTGGAATGGAAGAGTATAAGCAGATCATTGCGCCGGTAGATATTACCGGTGTGGAAGGAAGTATGCACAAAATCTGCATTTCAAACTATTATGATTTCCTGGATTTAGATGCTGTGACGCTTCATTGGGAGGTTGTTGCAGAAGATGTTGCCATACAGGAAGGCTGGATGACAGATCTTACTTTGGCACCATATGAAAGCATGGTTCTTGCGTTACCGATCGTAATGTTTGACCTACAGGCAAATACAGATTATTACATTAATCTGACGGTATGCCAGAAAGAAGACAGCCTGTTTGCACCGGCAGGACATGAGATCAAAAAAGTGCAGATTCCGATACAGATCCGCAAGGATGAATTTTCAGTGCGGGAAGCAGCAGATCCGCTTCGTGTGTTAGATAGTGCAGGAATTCTTACGGTGGAAAATAATCTGGTAAAAGCAAGATTCAGTACTGTATTTGGAAAATTACTTTCATATGGAACAGAAGACAGAGTATATCTGACAGAAGGTCCGAGAATGAATGTATATCGTGCCACTATCGATAACGATATGTATAAAAAAGAAGACTGGATGAATAAATATTTCTTACAGAAACCAGTAGAAGAGACAGCATATGTCAACTGGGAGGAAGAAGCAGATAAAACGGTAGTTCGGATCGGGACATATTTTAGCTGCTATAATCAGTCCTGGGGATTTAACTGTGACTATACGTATGAGATTTATTCCTGTGGACAAATGCGTGTAGAGCTTCAGGGAAAAGCGGTGCAGAGAGGAAAACTGGAGCCGGAATTTTTCCCGCGTATCGGGATTACGATGAAAGGAAACAGAGAATTCCAGGAAACGATGTGGTATGGTATGGGACCGGGCGAAAGCTATGTGGACAGTAAAGCTGCTTCTATCATGGGCATTTATAAAAATACAGTAGATGGAATGATGACGAATTATGTATTTCCGCAGGAAAATGGACATCGTGAGCAGGTGAAATGGTTCCGTATCGGAGACGGTGAAGATGGATTACTATGCAAGATGGAAAATCCACTTGGGCTGAATCTGGCCAATTATACGGATGAAAGTCTGGAACAGGCACAGCATCCTTTCGCAATTAAAAAAGCGGATGATGTGATCATTCATCTGGATTATCTGCACTCCGGACTTGGAAGTAACAGCTGCGGAGAAGAACAGTTAGAAGAGAATAAAGTAAAGCTTCAGGATTTTGCAATGGCATTTACACTTCAGACTGTAATTGACGGAAATGAAATCAGGGAAGCAAGAAAGAAATATATAGAATAGAAAAAGAGGAGAATTAGTATGAAAAAAGGAGTTGCAATCGGAGGACTCATACTTGTGACCGTCATTTGGGGAGGCGGTTTTGTGGCAAGTGACATGGCATTGGAAAGTATGAAACCATTTCAGATCATGATGATCAGATTTTTGCTTGCGTCAGTGTTGATGGGGCTGGTAAGCCTGGGACAGCGAAAAAAGGAGACAAAAGTAGAGGATCGCACAGGTGCGATCAAGGCAGGTATCTTGATGGGAATTACACTGTTTGCCGGATTTGCTTTGCAGATTGTCGGTCTGCAGTATACAACCCCTTCCAAAAATGCATTTCTTACAGCACTGAATGTAGTGATCGTACCGTTTATTGCATTTGTGATTCTGAAAAAGAAGGTTGGGATAAAAGGAATTATCGGTGCAATTATGTCGGTAGCTGGAGTAGCACTCTTATCGCTAAACGGAAATCTGACACTTGGAATCGGAGATCTGCTGTCACTTTTCTGTGCGGTAGGATTCGCATTTCAGATTTTCCTGACCGGAGAATTTGTAAAAAAATATCCGGCAGCAGTTTTGAATCTTGTTCAGATGTTTACGGCATTTGTGCTGTCCACGATCAGCATGTTTGTGTTTGGGGAGACAGATTTTCAGGTTACAACGAAGGGGTGGCTCAGTGTCTTATATCTCGCAGTGATCAGCACAACCATCTGTTATCTGCTGCAGACAGCATGTCAGAAGTATGTAGAAGAAACAAAAGCAGCAATCATACTTTGCATGGAGTCAGTATTTGGAACGATGTTTTCCATTATCATTCTGCATGAAGTGATCACGCCGCGAATGGTAATTGGATGCATGATTATCCTTGTTGCTGTTATTATCTCCAATCTGTCGGAATCAGGCGGAGAAGAAAATGGGGATGAAGTGCAAAAGGTAGGAGAAACTGCACAGTAGAATACGAAGCAAACAACAAAAAGCTCCCGGGAGGAACCACCTCCCAGGAGCTTTTTTCATTTGATAGGAAATTATGTTGAATTTCCTATCAAATATACAGAATGATTTTTTACAGGAATATATACTTCAGAACAAACAATACTGCCAGAATATACATGAGCAGACTGATCTTCTTTTTCTTTGCATTACCTGTAATAACGTTTAATACAACGTAAGAGATAACTCCCATAGAGATACCTTCGGAAATGCTGTAGAAGAACGGCATTGCCAGGATGCAGATATAACATGGAATTGCCTCGATGACATCATTAAAGTTGATATTTGCCACATTTGTCAGCATGTAGAATCCTACGATTACCAGTGCCGGAGCTGTCGCAAAGGACGGAATGGCAAGGAAGATCGGGGATAACAGAAGAGACAGTGCAAACAGTATAGCTGTTGTAATAGATGTCAGACCTGTTCTGCCACCTTCGGATACACCGGAAGCACTCTCAACGAATGTTGTGGTTGT
>CAKREL010000021.1 GCA_934317205.1 uncultured Eubacterium sp. | reverse complement strand
CAAAATCCTTTTAGTTTTTGAAAGCTGGAAGTTTCCCCGACAATAATATGCATGTCGTCCATGATCTTAAATGGATCCCTGGTCTTATATTTTCTGATCAGTTTCTGTGTTTCATCGTATATATATCCGTTTTTCAATTTTGATCACCTCAAAAGAATTGTTCTCTCAGAAAAGAGAGTGCGTGAAAGTTTTCGGTAAAGCACTAATCTTCCTTGAGATACTTTTTTGGTGTGTACTTTTTTGCACGCTTTTTTGAATCTAAGTACAGCATCTGGATTTCATCCATGAATGCTGTTTTGTCCTCATCGGATAATCCACCACCGGCGAACATGGCGGCTGTCTGCGCAATGATCTGTTGAGCCTGATTGGCACCACGACTTCCAAACTGTTCAGCTGCCTGTGTGATGAATGCTTCGTTTTCTGTCATTAAGTATGTAAGATCACAGCTTAGGACATCCGCCAGTTTCTGATAGATGGCATGCTGCTTTGGGTAGCGGCCTTCAATTTCCCATCCGCGGATTGTTCTGAGTGAAACACCAACAGCCTGAGCAAGCTGTGTCTGGTTCAGTCCTTTTTCCTTTCGTAACGTTTTTACTTTCTCTCCGAATGTCATAACGATACCTCTTTCTATTAGCTTATTTCAAAGATAGTTGAATTTGAGTAATTGCCTTATTTTTGATGAAATAGGCAAATTATTACCTAAAATATTAAATTGCCTCTTGACAATAGGTTACTTATTGCCTATAATGTGAACCACAAAAGAGAGGTAATTACTTGCCTATAATATATATGATATTGCTCATAAAGTCAATAGAATTATAGATTAAATTGCCTATTTCCGAACGTGATTTCAGATTGAATTATCAAGAAATATCATAAATGTAGATGCCTGATCGGAAAAACAGGCAAGTTGATGGGAGGTGTTTGAATAGATGGAAAACAAATCATATATCTGTATTGATCTTAAATCATTTTATGCATCGGTGGAATGCGCTGAACGTGGTCTGGATCCTTTTTGCACGAATCTCGTTGTTGCAGATCCGGAGCGGTCAAAAAGTACCATATGTTTGGCAATCACACCGGCGATGAAACAGGCAGGGGTAAAAAATCGCTGCAGAATCCATGAGATTCCACCAGATATACCATATATAGTAGCAAAACCAAGGATGCATCTATACCTGGAATACTCCGCAAAGATCTATGGGATCTATCTTAGATATATCGCACCGGAAGATATTCACGTATATTCAGTGGATGAATGTTTTCTGGATGTTACGGATTATCTGAAATTTTATCATATGACGGCAGAGGAAATGGCTGCAGCACTTATGGGAGCAGTAAAGAAAGAGACTGGGATCACTGCAACAGCAGGGATAGGATCGAATCTGTATCTGGCCAAGATTGCCATGGATATTATAGCAAAACATACAAAGAAATGTATCGGAACGCTGACGGAGAGCAGTTACCGGAAAATGCTATGGTCACATAAACCACTGTCTGATTTCTGGCAGATCGGACGGAGGACGGAGCGGAAACTGGCTCAGTATGGGATATATACTATGGGTGATATTGCCAAAATGTCCTTAAATTCTGAAGATTGGTTGTACCGATTATTTGGAATTGATGCAGAATTGCTGATTGACCATGCCTGGGGAGTGGAGTCATGCCGGATGCAGGATATCAAAAATTATCAGCCAACAGATCACAGCCTGTCAAACGGGCAGGTACTTATGAGAAATTATGCTTTTGAGGAAGCACTAGTTGTGGTAAAGGAAATGGCAGATATACTGTCACTGGATTTGATGGATAAAGGGCTGGTTACGGATTCTGTTACGTTGCGGATCTCTTATGATCAACGCTTCGGGATCGCTGATACTGGTGGGACTGTGAACCTGAAAAAGCAGAGCAATAGCAGTGGCCTGATCATTCAGAATGTAGAGCAGTTATATCGGGCAACCACAGATATTTATACCGGGATCCGACGGATCAATATTACAGCAAATCGTGTCTATCCGGAAAGTTGCCTGCAGTATGATCTGTTTACGGATCCGGTGAAAGTAGAAAAAGAACAGGATATCCAGCAAATGGTATTGGCGATAAAAAAACGGTTTGGAAAAAATGCGATTTTGCGCGGGGTAAACCTGCTTCCCTGTGCAACTACGATAACGAGAAACCAGCAGATTGGCGGACATCATGCTTAGATAGGAGATGAGGAAAGATGGATTATAGCGACATCATGGATATGGATAAACCGATATCACATCATAAGCCAATGGATATTACGCACCGGGCGAAAATCTTTGCTCCATTTGCAGCATTGAAGGGATTTGAGGATTGCATCCGGCAAAAAGAGATCGTGTATGAAGAATATCCGGTCCTGTCAGAAGAACAAAAAGACAGGCTGGATCAGAAGATACAAATGATCGGAACAGGATATGTGCTGACCGTAACCTATTTTGTACATAACCATCCGTTGGATACCAGGAAAGGACAGATTCAGACAGTGACTGGTGAGGTGATATACTGGAATCCTTCCAGAAATCTTCAGATCGGACAAACGGAAATACAGATATGTGACATTATAGAACTGTCCGGAGATATATTTGATGGGCTGGAAGAACCGGCCTGAACATTGAAACTGCATGAAAGAATGGAAAGCAGATCAGATGTGGTAGCTGAGCAAGCTGACATTTTGACATGCCTGGCCAACAAAGCAGGACAGATAATGATCCCGTTGCAGATACTCCGCGGTGCTTTGCCGCTTACGGAATGGAGGACTGCGACATGCACTCATCAACGGTTCCTTTCCCTTATCCGTTTGAGTAATCATAATTACGTGGAGGATTCTGATGAGAATAAAATCAACAGCAGTACAAAATGAGATCATACGATATGACATAGACAAAAGACGAGAGGATGACCGGCATATCATGGAGCTGGTCCGGCTGATCACAGACCGGGGGAATAACGCAGAGATCCGGAGAAAGGGGAACGGTTCCCTGACTGTGTATGAAGTAAAAAAACATATTGTAACCGTCGAGTAATCGGACTTGGCGAAGGACTGATTGGAGTCATGGATGATCATTCCCAGGAATGGGAGTGGTTGTCTATGGCTCCTTTTAGTTTCCGTAGATAAAAAAGTGACGTATATATACCTTTGAAAAATTTGCAGAATTTTTTGTATAAGCGCCGTACAGCAAACGATATATGAGGAGGAGTATTTATGAGAGGTCCATAGGATAAAAAAATACTGAGAAAAGATGAAAAGGGCAGTGATAGGAGTCGCAGACTTCCGTTAAAAAAAAACGGGTGAGTCTGGGACTGCTTTTGCTGCCCTTATTTCACAGACCTGACCACCTGGGCCATATGGCAGAAAGAGGTCAGGATGCTGAAATTAAAAGAGTTAAAAGCAATGATACCAGAGACAGGCAAGATGGATCGTGTTCCGACTTATAAAAAGTTACGGGAATCAGGGTGTGAAATTGTGGTAAAAGAGGTGATCGATCCGGATACGGAAGTAATGGTGTATGACAACGGTCTTGTAGTGTACAGGAACTTCCGGCGTATCACGATCTTTCCTTTACATACATGCAACTCATACAGTTACGAGGATGGAAAACACCAGAATCTTGTGTATGAAAAAGTATTTGAGGACGAAGCGTGGTATCTGCGCCTTATCTTAGAAGGGGAAGACCGGCTGGCACAGAACCAGCGGACACGCGATGCCTTCCACAGAGTGGTATCTTACAGTGCAATTTCAGAAGAATGGAAACTGATGGAAGATGAAAGCATGGATCTGTTGCAGTCTGTTATGAGGAAAGAGACATTGGATAAACTCATGCTGCTTCTGAATGAACAGGAGAAAGAAATCTTACTTGCTTATTACGTGGAAGGGATTTCCCAGGAGCAGATCGCGGAAGTTTTTGAGGTAACACAGCAGAACATCAGTTATTTGATCCGGGCAGCGGTAAAAAAATCCAGAAGATTATTGGAAGAAGAGCCTGATTGTGCGTTCCGAATGAGAAATAAAAAGTAAAAAAATTTCAAAAAGTATTTGTATAAGCCCGGTGCGGCAAAAGATAGGTGAAAGGGGAGTTGAGATACTTTCCCATGCACCTTGAAAATTGAAGAACCTGCCCGGAATGATACCTGAGTCGAATGTGCATCGGCGTGTCTTCTCAGTGCATACGTTTTGGAAATAAGAAACCAAAACAGGAACGGATCCGGGGAAGAACACAGGAGTAATGCTTATATTTCATTTTTTAGATGACAGTAGATTGTGCAGCGGTGTCAATGGATACCGCTGTATGCATGTGCTGTTATCTTACCTGCTATATGGCGGGTAACTGTCCCAAACAGCCGAAAAAAGCAGCAACCTACAAAGAAAGGAATCAAAAAAATATGAAAAAGAAAGAAGTATTACTGAGATTAGGAGCAATGGCAATGATCGCAGCGCTTGGAATCGCACCAGTTACATCAGGCATTTCTGCCATGGCAGCGACTTCTACCGTATCAACCAATAATACCGCGACAAAAAATGATCTGGCAAATGCGGATATTGTGGATGAATCCAGGACAGGATCGATCACCATTAAAAAGTATGACATCACAGCGGCGGAAGCAGCCGGTGACTACAAAGCCGGTACATATAAGGCAACTGGTGAGCAGGATAGCAAAGTGGAAAATGCACTTTCCGATTATGCAATCGAAGGGGTGCAGTTTTCTTATTTGCGCGTGGGAAATGTAGAAACGCACAGTGTCAATAACGGAACAGATACAGAGATCAAACTGGTGTATGAGATCCCGGAAAAACTGGCATCCATTCTTGGCTTGTCAAAAGCAGATGTGGTGGATATGACTTCTGAAAAAGAGGCGCATCCATGCCATAACAAAGGGGTATATCATTATACCAGCCAGCAGATTTCAGATGCACTGGCAGACATTCTGAAAGCAGATAATGTAGCTGCAAAGAATGCGCTGGAAAGTTATCTGTATGATTATGGAACCATGGATTCTACCACAGACCAGACCGCGGCGGAAGGTGTGGTGAACATGCCAAAAACAGATAAGACAGGTACTACGACAGCGAAAGATCTGGAGCTTGGATTATATTTGTTTGTGGAGACAGAAACACCAGAAAATGTAGTAGAGACCGTCAATCCATGGTTCGTCCAGCTTCCATTTACGAATGAAAGCGCACAGACAAGCACCGATGGAGTGACCTATGGAACAGAAGGCAGCCATAATGAAGATGGCGTGACAAATTCTGGTTCTGCAGAGGGAACAAAGGCACATACATCCGGCGGTGAGCAGTGGTTATATGACATGACAGTCTACCCGAAGAATCAGACCGGAAATCCGACACTGGATAAAAGTGTAAGAAACGCTTACAGCAATACTGTTTCTGCAAAAGCGGATGTTGTATCAGGTACAGATAAAAATGGAACCGTACATAAAGGCAGTGACTATGTATCAAAAAATAATTCGGAATCACTGGTCGTTTATAACAAAGACACCAACGCAAAGAATACGGCAGATACTTCCGATGCAGCGTATGTAGCCAACAGAGGCGGTTATACGGCAGATGGTGTTACCGCCGGAAAAGGCGGAGCCGGTTACAGTGAGGATTTTTCGTACAGGGATACAACGACAGCATCAGAAGGAGATGTCCTGGATTATATCCTTGTATCAAAGCTCCCGCATATCAGTTCCAAAGCGACCTTCCTGAGCGAGTATACCTTTACAGATACTTTGGCAAAAGGGATTTCTTATAATAAGGATGTTAAGATCGCTTTTTATGACAAGGCGGAGGATGCGAATGCCAATAATACCCAAAATGCAGTGCTTTTGTGGAACCTTGCATCTGATGACTATTCACAGAAATATGTGGATGTATCAGTAGAGGATCCAAATACCGGAGCGGTGACAACAAACGGGGAAACCCGGCTGAAAGTGACCATGACAGAGGATGGCCTGGGTGTGATCAATGGTTCTGGTACCAATAATCCGGAAGGAAAAGAGAACCTGGATGGCCTGTCGGATTACTATATGGTTGTGTATTATACTGCAACTGTCCATTCCGATGACTCTGTGATCCTGGGTGATGAAGGCAACCAGAATAATGTTGACCTGATCTGGAGCAGAACATCCGATGGATATTACAATATGCTGGAGGACCGCAATTATGTCTATTTTTATGGACTGGATCTGACCAAGACATTCAGTGATAATAAGGGAAAATTTGAAAACGTACAGTTCAAACTGTACAACAGCACAGATGCTTATTATGTGGTTGCAGAAAAATCCGCAGAGGAAGATGGAGTCTATTATGTCACCGGAAAAACCACCGATGAGTCCAAAGCAACAAGTTTTGTCCCGAATGCTGACAGCGGAAAGCTGCTGGTGAAAGGAACAGAAGCAGATAAGTACCAGCTGACAGAAGTTGCGACCGATGACGGTTATAATCTTCTGAAAGACCAGATCGTGATCGATATCTCTGCAACTGACAGGGATGTGATCGCATCTGTTGCAGGTGTGACCGGAATGGATGCAGCTGCAGTCGAAAAGATCGTGAAAAATTATCATGGTGGCATTTATGATGAAAATGGAAATCTGGTCAGCAGTCAGCTGGATGAACTGACCGGAGACCTTGCAGGCGGACCAAACATGGAAAACGCAAATGGACGTACCATCGGAAAGACAGATCTGTACGTTGGCGCGATCAAAAAGGCATCTGCCACAGTAGACCAGATCGAAGCAAACATGACAACAGAAGATGGATCTGAGCATGCATCCGTCCTTCTGACAGTGAACAATACCAAAGGCTTCCTTCTCCCACAGACGGGTGGAAAAGGATTATATCTGGTAACGATCGTGGGTGCGATCACTGTTGCCGGTGGCTGTTATCTTGTGAGCCGCAAGAAAAAACTGGATATCGAAATTGATGAATAAACGGATCAAAGGAGCCGGGCAGGGAAAACTGCCCGGTTTTTATGCATGCCGGGAAAAGGATAGAAAAAGCAGTATGGGTAAGAAAAAACAAATGATCCTGGCGGTCTTACTGGTATGTATCGGTGTCACATGTATGTTGTATCCATGGTTCAGTAACTGGCTGTATTCCAATTCTATTGATTCCCAGGTTGAAGTATATGAAAAGCAGACAGAAAATACAGATCAGGCAGAATTAGAAGATATCCTGCAGAAAGCAAAGCTGTATAACCAGAAGCTGGCACAAAGCAGGGTGGCATTGACAGATCCCTTTGAGTTGGTGGATGCAGGCAGGGAAAATGATATTTCCTATGAGTCCACCCTGGATTTGGATGGTTCCGGACTGATGTGTTTTGTAGAGATCCCGAAAGTGGATGTTTACCTGCCTGTCTATCATGGCACATCCACGGAAGTCTTGAAGAAAGGTGCCGGGCATCTGGAAGGTTCTGCACTGCCGGTTGGCGGCATTGGGAACCGCCCGGTGATCTCAGCACATACCGGAGTCAATGCGTCAAAAATGTTCAGTGATTTGACGGAACTGGAAGAAGGGGATCTGTTCTTTATCCATGTGTTGGATGAAGTTCTGGCATATCGGGTTTGTGAGATTCAGGTGATCCTGCCGGAAGATACTAGCAGCCTTGTGGCTGATAATGGAAGAGATCTGGTATCTCTGCTTACCTGTACCCCGTATGGCGTTAATACGCACCGCCTGGTGGTGACCGGGGAACGGACGGAGTATTCTGATCCGGTTTTAGCAGAGGCACAGGAGGAATGCAAAGCTACCGGTGAGTCACAATGGATGCAGGCATACAAAAAGGCATTGATGATCAGTGCATTCAGTATCCTGGCAGTCAGTGGTTCGGTAAAGGGATACCACCTTGTCAGAAGAAAGAGAAAAAGCAGATGAAGAAAAGAACAAAGAAACACAGATATCAGGAAGGGAAAGTAATCGGGATTCTTGCGATGCTAGTCGGAGCTTTGATCATATGTTATCCGGATATCCGGGAACATCAGACGGAACAGGCAAATACAAAACTGATTGAGGAATTTGAGGAAAGGCTGCAGAAAAGCGTTACAAATCCCAAAGGTGAAGATACGGGATCCGGACAGGATGATCGGTCTGATACAGACGGTATCATAGCAGGGACAGAGGATCTGTTGATGCAGGGACAAGAGTATAACCGGAAACTGTATGAGGAAGGACAGAAAACATTTCAGGATGCCTGGTCAGTGGAGCAGGCACCAGACGGAATGAAAGAATTGAAAGACGGGATGTTCGGTTATATTGAGATCCCGGCCATGGACTGCCGGTTGCCTTTGTATGTTGGCGCTTCTTACAGCCATATGGATCAGGGAGCAGCGGTTCTTGGTGAGACATCCATCCCGATTGGTGGCATAAATACGAATAGTGTTATCGCAGGTCACCGTGGTTGGAAAAAAGGAAGATATTTTAAAGAGATTGAAAATCTGTCAGCAGGTGATCCGGTCTATCTTACCAATCCATGGGAGAAGTTGACGTATCGGGTGGAGTCTGTCGCTATCATTGCACCGACAGACAGTGAAAAGTTAAAGATCCAGGAAGGGAAAAATATGGTGACGCTTATCACCTGCCATCCATACCGTTCCCATGGAAAACAACGATATGTTGTATATTGCGTCAGGGATACAACAACTTCTGGTACAGAACAAATGGAAGCGGGTACAAAATGGCAGAATCAGAAACAGCAGATGGCAGACCAGCAGGCAGTGTCCTCTAAGGAGGATATCCGGATGGAAGATCTTACAAGGAGAATATGTGCAGTGTTGATTTTAGGATGTGCGCTTATTGCGTTTATCAGTAATCGGAAACTCAAGAAACGGGAAAGGAGTGAGAAAACAGGATGAAAAAGAAAGTATTACAGCGGATCGCAGTGATGATGACAGCTTTGGCAGCTGTATGTTTGTTGCTTGCTCCGGTTGATTCAAAAGCGGAAAAAACAGGGAAAGCATCCATGACCTGGAAGGTGGTGGAGCAGGATGATGGAACCGGGAATACCCTAATCGATGAGCCAAAGATCGCATCCAATTATACCGGACTGGTTGAAACTGAAAACGGGATCTTCTGGGTGGTAAATGGAACGATCAGCAAAAGCAAGACAGATATCGTAAAAGATACGATCGGAGTCACACCGGATGCCGGATGGCTATATATCATCAATGGGGCATTTGATTCTACACAGGATACCGTTGCCAAAAATGCAAATGGCTGGTGGAAGATCCGAAACGGTCTGGTTGATTTTAACTATATTGGACTGGCCAGTAATGCAAACGGCTGGTGGTATATCCAGGATGGCAAGGTGAATTTTGACTATAACGGTGCCGCACAGAATGAAAATGGTATCTGGTATGTAAAAGGCGGAGCCGTAGATTTCAACTTCAATGGTGCTGCTTATGGATATTATTTCACTGGCGGTAACGCACAGTAATCAGAAAGGAGGCATGGAGTCGGATGAAAAAAATGAATCGAATCTTAAATATCCTGCTCATCTGCGGATTAGGGATTCTGTTGTTTTTCGGCATCGGGTTGATCACAACAAGGGCAATGGCGGCGGAGCCGGAAACAAAACCATATTATACGGTTTCAGTGGCAGACGTGGATCATGGAACCGTTGCATTGGACGACGATGTCAGTCTGATCCCGGGAGGGCAGATTTGTATGCAGATCACAGCGGAGGAAGGGTACCGGTTAGCAATATTGGATGTGCGTGATGCATCCGATACATTACTGGATCTCACTGACCAGGATGGGAACAAGATCACACAAGCTGAATATCCAGATCAGGTATATTTCGAGATGCCGGAATCCAATGTGACGGTTATGGCACAGTTTGTTTCTGAGACTGTGAATGAAAACGACTCAGAGGAAAACACAGATGATGTATTGTCAATGATCGGGGCAGATATACCACTGGCGGTTTCCATGAATGGAGAGGAACGCATGATGGCAAGGGCGGCAGCCAGTGGAACGCTGAATAAAGCACAGAACCTGTTTGCGTGTTATCACAAAGATGGCAGTTTTGATTGTACCGAATCTCTGCTGACACTGAATAATCAATGGGTGTGGTGTATCGAACCGTCCATCAACATCGGTTCTGCAGGTGGAAATTATACCTTAGGGTATAACGGAAATGCGGCACAGTGGCTCAAAGATAAATATGGTTGGAGTTATTCAAAGACTAATAACTTAACGAAAGCAGTATACCTTGCAAAAAATTATTTTGGCAGTGACGGGTACTGTAATTATGTACTGGTACAGGATCTGATCTGGTCAGAAATCAAAGAATCTGAAAGTGCAAGAGATGCAGGACGTTATGTACTGACCGATGGTGCACATAAGACCACTCATAAATGTGGCCATCTTGACAACAAGGCAAAAGTCGATGCAGCAATCGCTGATATATGGTCAAAGTTTTTCAATTATAACAAACTTCCGTCTTTTAATGGATGGACGGTCTATGCTACAGCGGGTCAGTCTTACTGGTTGAAAGATACCAACAACGTGGTAGGTGATACCTCATTTATCAATCCGTCAAATGTAGAGGTGACCAGAGGATGGGATGGTTCCAACAACGGGATCTGGATCAAATCAGATGCTAATATGGCAGGAAAGTCCATTAATATCAATTATTACAAGAATGCGATCCCGAACAGCAGCGAACCGGTATTGATCTACATCAGAAGCGGATATCAGGCGGTCAGTGCGTGGAATAACGCGATCACACCGACCTATGGAAGCATCCGGGTGGTGTTTTCACGAACATCTTATTTGAAAGCACACTATAAGGCACGAACTGCAGTATATCCAAGTATGGAACTGGATATCAATAAAACAGATGCAGATACCGGCGAAGTGTTAGAAGGTGCGGTATTTGATATCTATCTTGACAATACCAAGGTATCCAGTGTCACCACAGATAAAAATGGAAAGGCAGCTTATCAGTGGAAAGGGGATGCGGTATGGTCTGATTATGTTGAGGCATCCAGGGATGTCCTGGATTATAAAAACTGGTCAGCAAAATATGCGGAAGCCAAAAAGGAAGTGACCGATGCATTACCGGCAAAGGCGGAAGCCTTAAAATCGAATACAAAGCATACCTGGAAGGTGGTCGAAGTCAAAGCACCGGATAAATACGAACTGAATGAAGAGGTCTGGGAACAGACTTTTGACCTTACGACCAAAGCGGTTGAGATTTCTTATACGGATGAGCCGTCCACCGGATATCTGAAACTGAATAAGGTATCTGCTGACAGTTCCTTAAATCCGGAAAATGGATACTACAGCCTTAAAGGTGCGGTATATGGCGTGTACGAAAGCAAAAAGGATGCATCTGAGGATAAGAACCGGGCAGCAACGCTGACAACGGATGAAACCGGAACTTCTAATACGGTAGAACTTGTCCGGGGAACTTATTATGTAAAAGAAATGAAAGCATCAAAAGGCTATAAATTGTGCGATGGCAGCCAGCAGGATGGGGCTGATGAACTTGGCATCCATACAGTGGAAGTCAAGGCAAAAGAGACCAATACTTTCACCTGTAAAGAAGAACCATGGAAAGGCTCCATTACCATTTATAAGAAATCAACAGATGGAGGAAGAAAACCTCTGCAGGGCGTAACCTTTAAAATGGTTGGAGAGACAGACGGTGATACTTATACAGCTATTACCGATACGGATGGAAAGATTGTATGGGATCAGTTGTTTGCACAGAAATATGTGATCACAGAAGTACAGACCGTAGATGGCATGTCCCTGTTGAAAGATAATCTGGAAGCAGATCTGCCAATGCAGATGACATTAGAGGAGATTGATGCGAATGGAGCAGATATCAGTCAGGCTGTTTATGAGGAAGCAACCGGGGAATACTGTTTCTATCATCTGACTTTTACGATCGACAACTCCGCAAATTTTGAAATGCCGATCACCGGCGGACATCCACAGCAGATGCTGCTTTTGTTTGCAATTTCCGGTGGAATGGTCGCTGCAGGACTGCTCTTATACAGAAAAAAGAGCAGAGCATAAAATCACGATACAAAAAGAAAGAATAAGAATACATAAGCGTCTGTGGTGTGAGCTGCAGGCGCTTGTTTTCACAGGAGGAAAAAACAATGTACCATAAAATATTTTTAGCAGTCATTTTAATGTTGTCCGCATTAAATGCTTTTGTATTCTGGTGCTGCATCCGGATGGGTGCCAGAGAAGATAAACGGATGGGGATCAAAGACCGGGATTGCAGGTTTGGATCTACCGGGGGAACACACTATGAGCAGAAGCGTATGTAATGATCCGAAAAGCTGTATTCCGGGAGCGGATTACCGAAAGAGTAAACCGGCATCCTGCACGTTTTGTTACTGGTGGATGGGACAAAAACAGGGCTGTGGGAATGAGGAATGTTTTTATCTGATCAGAAAGAAGCGGGAATATGCCAAGCCAGATAAAAAGCCAAGCTGTGCGGGCTGCCCGTATGGCAGGCATGCCCCTTGTATCGGATATTGCATGGACCGATTGTTAAAGGAGATGAGAGCAAACGATGAAGGAATTAATGAAAGTCAATTTCGGGGAAGATAAGATGACGGTCTCTGCCAGGGAACTTCATGAATGCTTGGGAATCAAAACAAGATTTACCACATGGATGGAGCGGATGCTGGAGTTTGGTTTTGTAGAAACAGACTACGAAAAGTGCTTCCCAAATTTGGGAAGCGGTTTTAACGGCGGGCAGAATCTGGTTGATTATCAGATCAGTGTGGATATGGCAAAGCAGATCTGTATGGTACAGAAAAATAAACTTGGTCGCTTGTACCGTCAGTATTTCCTTGATCTGGAAAAAGCATGGAACACACCGGAACAGGTTATGCGCCGGGCATTGCAGATGGCAAAAAAATCAGAGGAAGAATTGAAACAGAAGTGTAACATGCTTGGATCAGAGGTCATCAAACAGCAGGCGATGATAGAAGAGATGGCACCCAAGGTCAGCTATCTGGATGAGATCCTGCAGTGTCCGTCTTTGGTGCTGACTACACAGATTGCCAAAGACTACGGTTACAGTGCCCGGGCATTCAATCAACTACTCCATCATTATAATATCCAATACAAGGCAAATGACCAGTGGGTGTTATATGCAGCCTATCAGGGAAAAGGATATGTACATAGCACGACGTATTCCGTAAAAAGCGGAAATGAGATCATCCGCATCCGGATGCAGACGGAATGGACGCAGAAGGGCAGGAGATTTCTATATGATTTTTTGAAAAAGGAAGGGATTGTACCAATGATCGAAAGGGGGAACACAAATGCAGGAGGAAGTAAATGAGAAAGTGGTTGGACTGTGTATCAAGGCAACCCATATGAGCAGTGATGTGTTAAAAGCAGCCATGCGGAAATATCTGTATGAGCACAGGCAGAGTAAACAGATGAGCCGGATGAACCGCAAGGAGCAGTCTGTACCAACCGGGAAGCAGTCCTTAAAAGATCTGCTCAAGCAGGGTGCAGAGCTGAGCAATATTCCGGTCACAGAGAAAAATATCAAAGACTTTGACCGGGTAGCCAGAAAGTATGGGATTGATTACAGCTTAAAACGGGATAAGTCTAAGACACCGCCGGAATATCTGGTATTTTTTAAAGCCCGAGATGCCGAAGTAATGACCGCGGCATTTAAAGAATATGCTGGGGTCACATTGCGGAAGAAAAGCAAACCGTCTCTTGTACAGAAATTGCAGACCTACAGAAAGAGGGCTGCACAGAAGCACCGGGAAAGAACCAGACAGCGTCAGAAAGACCGGGGGCAGTCACGATGAGATCCGGTCAGGGAATAAGTATAACAAAAAGGATTCTGCCGGTGATTCCTTACGTCGTCCTGTTTTATGTGGCAGATAAACTGGCGTGGCTGTTTCACTATTGCAGGGGACCAAACCTGCTTGGCAGAATTCTTGTATTGCTGCAGAATTATAAACTGGCATTTTCCAATCTGCAGCCAAGCTGGCAGCTTATGGATCTGGAAGCCGGGGCAGTAACCGTATTGGTCATAAGACTGATCGTATTGTATCGCAGAAAGAATGCAAAAAAATTCCGACCAGGTACAGAATATGGTTCGGCAAGATGGGGAACACCAAAAGATATTGCACCCTACATGGATCGGAAATTTGAAAATAATATCATCCTTACCAAGACGGAGCGGCTGACCATGAACAGCCGCCCAAAGAATCCAAAGTACGCCAGAAATAAAAACGTGCTGGTGATTGGTGGTTCCGGTTCTGGAAAGACAAGGTTTTATGTAAAGCCGAATCTTATGCAGATGGGAAAGAAAGTCAGTTATGTTGTCACAGATCCGAAAGGCACTATCATAGAGGAATGCGGGAACATGCTGATCCGTCATGGATACAAGCTTAAAGTCATCAATACGATCAATTTTAAGAAGAGCATGCACTACAATCCATTTCAGTATATCCGGAGTGAAAAGGATATACTGAAGCTTGTCAATACCATCATGGTCAATACAAAAGGGGATGGCGAAAAATCCGGGGAAGATTTCTGGGTGAAAGCGGAACGTCTGCTCTATATGGCATTGATCGGGTTGATCTGGTATGAGGCTCCGGAAGAGGAAAAGAATTTTGCCACGTTATTGGAATTTATCAATGCATCAGAAACAAGGGAAGATGATGAGACATTCCAGAATGCAGTCGATATGATCTTTGCTGAACTGGAAATCGAAGATCCGAAACATTTCGCAGTGGTGCAATATCAGAAATATAAGCTTGCTGCCGGAAAGACAGCAAAGAGTATTTTGATCAGCTGTGGCGCAAGGCTTGCCCCGTTTGATATCGCAGAGCTGCGGGAGTTTATGTCTTATGATGAGATGGAACTGGATATGATTGGAGATCAAAGAACAGCATTGTTTATTGTAATTTCTGATACGGATGATACTTTTAACTTCGTGGTTGCCATGATGTACAGCCAGATGTTTAACCTGCTGTGTGACAGAGCTGATGACGTTCATCATGGAAGGCTGCCTTATCATGTGAGGATCCTGGCTGATGAGTTCGCCAATATTGGCCAGATCCCGAAATTTGACAAGCTGATCGCAACCATCCGAAGCAGGGAGATCTCTGCATCCATTATCCTGCAGTCTCAGTCACAGCTGAAAACGATCTATAAGGATGCCGCTGAGACGATCATCGGCAACTGTGATTCCATGCTGTTTCTTGGTGGAAAAGAAAGCTCAACCTTGAAAGAAATTTCAGAGACACTTGGAAAGGAAACGATTGATCTGTATAACACCAGTGACAGCAGAGGCCAGAGTCGGTCATACGGCATGAATTACCAGAAAACTGGAAAGGATCTGATGAGCAGGGATGAACTTGCGGTCATGGATGGTGGAAAGTGTATTTTACAGCTTCGTGGTGTCCGACCATTCTTAAGTGATAAGTACGATATCACGAAACACAAGCATTATAAGGAATTGTCGGATTACGATGAGCGAAATCGGTTTGACGTGGAAGCCTATTTAAATCATGAATTGAAGTTGTATAAAAATCAGCCGATCGAATTTTGTACCTGTGAAATAACTGAAAAAGAGACTGCCAAAAGTGCACAGGCATGATGATCCGTTCTGAAAAGAGCGGTTTTTTTATGCCTTTTTTGAGGAAAGGAGAAGCAGATGAAAGTAAAAATACGGTCACCGGGAGAATGCATAACGGTTCAGAAAATAATCGAAACTTTATCAACACGCGCATTTGAAAGGAGAGATGGAAGATGTCATTTTTTACATCAGCCGTAGGGATCCTTCAGACACTGGTCATTGCCATTGGTGCAGGTATCGGAGTCTGGGGAGCCATCAACTTAATGGAAGGTTACGGACAGGATAACCCGGGATCCAGATCCCAGGGAATCAAGCAGCTTATGAGTGGAGGCGGAGTCATTCTGATCGGGACGCAGCTAATTCCGCTATTGGCGAACCTATTTGGATGATAAAAGGAGAGGAGAACATTCATGTTTGATGGAATATTTACAGAAATAGAAGCATGGATGCGGTCGATCTTTACATCCATGATCCATTCCAATCTGGACCGGATGTTTACGGATATCAATGATAAGACCGGGCAGATCGCAGCACAGGTAGGGCAGACCCCGCAGGGGTGGAACAGTAATATCTTTACGATGATTCAGAACCTGTCAAATACAGTGATCGTGCCGATCGCGGGACTTATCATCACGTTTGTCCTGTGCTATGAACTGATCACAATGATCACAGAAAAGAATAACATGCATGACCTTGATACATGGATGTTTTTCCGCTACTTCGTAAAGATGTGGATCGCTGTGTATCTGGTCAGCAACACATGGACGATCACGATGGCGGTATTTGACGTGGGGCAGAATCTGGTCAACCAGGCGGCCGGTGTGATCACCGGCACCACTGCCATCAATGTGGATGCAGCGATTGCCAATCTGGATACGACACTGGCGGCCATGAATGTCGGTGAGCTGATCCTGGTTGCATTTGAAACACTGTTAGTCAGTCTGTGCATGCAGATCATGTCAGTGCTCATCATGCTGATCCTGTATGGCAGGATGATCGAGATCTATCTGTATACATCTCTTGCTCCGATCCCGTTTGCCACGCTGACAAACCGGGAATGGGGACAGATCGGAACCAATTACCTGAGGAGCTTATTCGCACTTGCTTTTCAGGCATTCCTGATGATGGTATGTGTGGCAATCTATGCGGCATTAATCGCCGGGCTGCAGACGACCACAGAGCTTCATGCGGCACTCTGGGGTGTCATGGGATATACCGTTATCTTATGTTTCAGTTTGTTCAAGACAGGAGCATTGAGCAAATCAATATTTAACGCACACTAAGGAAAGGAGAAAGAAATCATGGCTTATGTAACAGTCCCAAAGGATTTGAGCAGAGTAAAAAGTAAGATCGCATTTAACATGACAAAGCGCCAACTGATCTGTTTTGGCATCGGGGCATTGATCGGGTTTCCATTATATTATCTGGCCAGAGGCATGGTTGGGACAACCAATGCGGCAACCTTGATGGTCCTTGTCATGTTGCCGGCATTCTTTTTTGCAATGTATGAGAAGGATGGACTGTATCTGGAAGTGATCTTAAAAAATATCATCCGGGTAAAAATCCAGCGCCCGGCGATCCGAAAATATATGACCAAAAACATCTATGCATCAGAAAGGAACAGACAGAGCGAGATGAAAATGCCAATGAAGGGAGGAAAGAATGATGGCAGGTATACGAAGAAATAAAGCACTCTCAGTACAGGATTCTATCGCCTATCAGGAGATGGGAAAGGATGGGATCTGCCGGGTGCAGGGAAATATCTATTCAAAAACGGTCCAGTTTTGGGATATCAATTATAAGCTGGCAAAAGTAGAAGACCAGCAGATGATCCTGGAACGTTGGAGTGAATTTTTGAATTATTTTGACAGCAGCATCCATTTCCAGATCACGTTTGAAAACCGGAAAAGCAAAAAGGAAGAGTTTCAGAATGTGATCCGAACACTGCCAAGAGGGGAAGCGTTTGAGGAGATCCGACAGGAATATGAGCATATGCTACGGGAGCAGCTTTCAAAAGGTAACCATGGGCAGGTGAAAACAAAATATATCACGTTTTCGATTGAAGCAGGGAATATCCATGAGGCAAGGCGGAAACTGGAACGGATTGAGGCAGATGTCCTGAATAATTTTAAAGTGATCGGAGTCCCGGCCTGTGCCCTAGATGGGGCACAGCGGTTGAAGATCTTATATGAGATATTTCACCCGGATGCAAAAGTGCCGTTTCAGTTTGAGTATGAGCAGTTACATAAAACCGGGCTTTCCACAAAGGATTTTGTGGCACCGACCAGTTTTACCTTTAAGGAGCGGACAAACTTCTGGATGGGAGATACCGTTGGAAGGGCATCTTACCTGCAGCTGTTCGCATCGGAACTGACCGATGAGATACTGATGGATCTGCTTGATATGGATAAAAATTTTGTTTTGAACATCCATCTGCAGCCGGTGGATCAGACAAAGGCACTGAAAATGGTGAAATCAAAACTGACTGATATCAACCGGATGAAGATCGATGAGCAGAAGAAAGCCGTCCGGGCAGGGTATGACATGGATATCCTGCCATCGGATCTGGTGACATATGCAGATGATGCAAAAAATCTGCAGGATGACCTGCAGCAAAAGAATGACCGTTTGTTTTTGACTACCATTGAAGTACTCAACACCGCAGCCAGTAAAAAGCAGCTGGATACCGCAGTTTTCCAGACAGCAGGTATCGCACAGAAACATAACTGTAACTTAAGGTGCTTAGATTACATGCAGGAAGATGGACTGATGAGCAGCCTTCCGCTTGGCGTCAATCATATCCCAATCGAGCGGGCATTGCCAACCCAATGTACTGCCATTTTGGTGCCGTTTACCACACAGGAACTTTTTATGCCGGGGGAATCTTTATATTATGGACTGAATGCAATCAGCAATAATATGATCATGGCTGACCGGAAACGGTTGAAAAACCCGAATGGACTGATCCTTGGAAAGACGGGATCCGGAAAATCGTTTGCGGCAAAAAGGGAGATCACAAATGCCTTTTTCGTAACGAATGACGATATCATCATCACAGATCCGGAGGCAGAATATTTCCCACTGGTGCAGGCACTGGGCGGACAGGTGATTGAGATCTCTTCAAGCAGTACCGATTACATCAATCCTATGGATATCAACATGGATTATGCAGAGGACGACAACCCGCTTGCGGTCAAGAGTGATTTTATCCTGTCGTTATGTGAGCTTATCCTGAACCGGAGAAATGGCATCGAACCGGAAGAGAGGTCTGTGATCGACCGTTGCCTGCCATTTGTATACCAGAAATATTTTGAAAATCCCTGCCCGGAAAATATGCCGGTCCTTGGGGATCTGTATGAATGTTTGCGACAGCAGAAAGAGCCACAGGCTCAGAGGATCGCAACGGCATTGGAATCCTATGTCACAGGTTCCCTGAATGTATTTAACCACCGGACGAACGTAAAACTGGATAACCGCGTGGTCTGCTATGATATCAAAAATCTTGGAAAACAGCTGAAAAAGATCGGAATGATGATCGTGCAGGATCAGGTGTGGAACCGGGTGACGGTCAACCGTAACCAGCATAAATACACCCGATACTATGTGGATGAATTCCATTTGTTGCTGAAAGAGGAACAGACAGCGGCACATTCGGTAGAGATCTGGAAACGGTTCCGAAAATGGGGCGGCATCCCTACCGGTATTACACAGAACGTCAAAGACCTGCTTGGCTCCCCAGAGATTGAAAACATCCTTGAGAACAGTGATTTTGTGATGATGTTACATCAGGGATCCGGTGATGCAGAGATCCTGGCAAAATACCTGAACATTTCACCGAACCAGCTGGCACATGTCAAAAACAGCAATATCGGGGAAGGGCTGCTGTGCTATGGAAATACGATCGTTCCATTCAAAGATAAATTTGATACGAAGCTGAAATTATATCAGCTGATGACAACCAAACCAGAGGAAATGAAGTAATCCATCTGGCAGCATGAGTATTGGCAAACGGAAGGGACAGCTGTTTGTCATTTTTTATGCCTGAAAACAAACGTATCTGCAGAAAGGAGGCGGGAAATGGCAGGTAGAGAATTTAAAACGAAAAAGAAAACGGCATGGAACCGGAAGAAAGATGTGCTGACATCAGAAGAATCTGCACAGGGGAAACGTGATTCACGAAAGAGAAAACAGCAAGCATACCGCTTCCAAAGAGCGTCAGAGTCAGATCAGGAAGAAACATCTGACAGGGAGCAGCCTCAAAAAGAACTACATGCTTCTGGGGACAGCCCAAAAGCAGATCAAAAGACGCGGTACAAAAAAGAATATCAGAAAGCCAGTCAGAAGAAATTGACGCAGTCACAAGTAATCCCTGAGTCAGAGCAAGGACAAAGGTTCGTATTTGAAACGGATGATCAGATGCCCTGCAGAGCAGGAAGTCCTATCCGGGTGGGAGACACACTTTCCAGGACAAGCCGGTTCCTGTTTGAAAAAAGTCAGACAAATGAGGATGGGGAAGCACCGCACCCGGAGCAGCGGGCAGGGGAAGCAAGTATGGGAGCCATAAGGCAGGTTTCTGTCCGGGCTGACCAGATTAGACACAAAAAATTGGAATCTGAAAACAGAAGTAAGTTTCTCTGGAAAGATTCCAAAGATCCGGATACTGGCAGACAATCAGAGCGTCAAAAGGCATCTGACCAGGCGGATGGCAAAAAGCAGGCATGGAAGAAAAAGCAGCAAAAGAAACGGATGCAGTCTGGGACTTGGCAAAAATGGAAAATTACAGAACCGGGGACAGGATATAACCCCGGAAAAACCAGACGTTTCCGTTCCGTTAAAGAGAAGGTCAGACAGATCCCGGAAGTAATCCCTAAAAAGAACCGGGCACTGTTATTGCCTGTTGGGATTCTGTTATTGCTGCTGGTCATTCTTGTGAGTTTTGTCGGGAGCTGTGCGGTTACCATGCAGGGGGCAGGGTCCCTGATCGGAATGACAAGCTATGTCAGCAGTGATGAGACCATACATACGGTAGAGGATTATTATGCCGGGCTGGAAGATAAGCTGAATCAGCAGATCAATTCCATGGAGAAAAAACATCCCGGATATGACGAATACCGTTATCAGGTGGATGAGATCTCCCATAATCCGTATCATCTGATCTCTTATCTGACCGCAAAGTATCAGGAATTTACCTTTGCACAGGTCAAAGAGGAACTGGATGAACTGTTTCAGGCGCAGTATACCCTTTCAACAAAGAGTTCCACAGAAACTGTGACAAAGACGAAAACCGTCAAGGTGGGAGAATCCCTTGGAACGGTGGTGACCAGCGGATACTGCAACTGTGTAATCTGTTGCGGTAAATGGTCCGGCGGTGTTACGGCAAGTGGCGTAAAACCAACATCAAATCATACACTGGCAGTGGATGCGAAAAATCCGATCGTCCCCCTTGGGACAAAAGTCATCATGAACGGGATCGAATATACCGTTGAGGATACAGGAAACTTTGCAAAATATGGTGTGGATTTTGATGTGTATTACGATACACACTTGCAGGCACTGGCACATGGTCACAAAAAATGGGAAGCATATCTGGCAGATTCCAACGGCACGAAAGAAGTCACCACGACAGTGACAACCACAAAGAAGATCTACAGCATTCAGCTGACCAATCATTCCTTCCAGGACATTGTAACAAACCGGATGAACAGAGCAGAAAAGAAATTGTATGAGGCACTGAATGCAACGTATGGAAACCGCAGTTATCTGTTTGATATCACGACACTTCCAGCCGGAGGATCCGATGGATTCCGCTATGAGATCCCGCCGGAAGCATTATCTGATGAACGCTTTGCAAGGATGATTCAGGAAGCAGAAAAGTATCTTGGTATGCCGTATGTCTGGGGCGGGGACAGCCCGCAGACGGGATTTGACTGCTCCGGATTCGTATCCTGGGTGGTCAATCATAGTGAGAATGGATGGGATATGGGGCGGCAGACTGCCAATGGCCTGATGTCTCAATGCACTGCTGTTTCTGCAGAAGATGCAAAGCCGGGTGACCTGGTCTTTTTTGAGAAAACATATCAGACGGACGGAGCAAGCCATGTGGGGATCTATGTCGGAAACGGGATGATGATCCATTGTGGAAATCCGATCCAATATACCAATATCAACACAACATACTGGCAGCAACATTTCCTTGGCTTTGGAAGGCTGCCATAGGAAAGGAGCGTGCACATTTGAACAAACGAATTAAAAAATATCTGGAAGAGATTGAAAAAACAGAAGAAAAGATCGAACAGCTGCAGTCTTATGTAAAAGGTGTCCGGGTGGCATTAAAGCAGGAAGAGGATAACGAGATCATAAAAAGCATCCGGAGCAAAAAGATGTCTACGGAAGAACTGGTGGACTTTTTGAGTCAGATCCAGGATGGCAGCATCTGCTTGGAAACAAGAGTGAAGCTGCAGCCAGAGACACCACAGGAAAAGAAAGAGGAGGAATCTTGATATGAAGAAATATAGCTATTGGAAAAAAGCAGCAATGATGGCAGCCACTGCAGCAATGCTCATGGGAAGCTGCACACCGGCATTTGCTTATGTCTCATCCGGGACGGAAGAACAGCTTCTGACTGAAACTGGGGATGGAGCAGGTGAGGATGCTTCCGGAGAAGCAGCCAATGGAAATGAGGCGGATGCCGGACAGAATAAAGCGGCAACAGAGGATGCCAATGCTGTGACAGAACAAACAGAGGCAGGGACAGCGTTTTCTGTCCCGGGCACTGCTACGCTGCAGGATTCCATTACCGACGGTTCGAGTAAGGAATTTTATACGATCCGTACCGCAAACAATAATACTTTCTATCTGGTCATCGATAAATCTGCAACCAGCAATAACGTCTATATGCTCTCAGCAGTGGATGAAAATGATCTGACAGAATTCCTTTCGGATGAAGAACTGGAAGCATTAAAGGAAAGTACGGAAAACAGTAAAACCGGTGTGGTGCTTCCGGAAACGACAAAAGAATCTACGGATGAGGAAAGCAGTGCGACTCCGGAAGTGACAAAACCGGCGGAGCAGAAAAAGACATCATCCATGAAAACGATAATGACAACGATCCTGTTACTGGCACTTGGAGCAGTCGGTGCGTACTACTATTTCAAGATCTATAAACCGGGCAGACCAAAAGAGGATGATGGTGAAAATCAGGGCATGGAGCAGGAAGATTTCCCATATGAAGAGGAAGATCCTAAGGATGAATAAAAAAATCTGAAAAACATTTTGTATGAAGCGCCTCCTGTACACGATTAGTGAAAGGAGGGCATAAAAAATGTACCTGATTATTAGTGAGAAACCAAGCGTCTCAAATGCGATAGGGGATGTACTTGGAGCAACGCAGAAAAAGGATGGATATCTGATGGGGGACGACTGCCTGATCAGCTGGTGCCTGGGGCATCTGGCAGACTATGTTTTCCCGGATGTCTATGATCGCAAATTTGAGAACTGGCGGTTTGAAGATCTGCCGATCATCCCAAAACAGTGGCAGCTGGCTGTAACGAAAGGCAAAGAAGCGCAGTATAAGATTCTCTGCCATCTGTTAAACTGGCCGGAGCTTGAATACGTGGTCAATGCCTGTGATGCCGGAAGAGAAGGGGAACTGATCTTCCGCAGGATCTATACGATGTCAGGCAGCAAACTTCCGGTCAAGCGGTTATGGATCAGTTCCATGGAAGATGATGCGATCCGGAAAGGATTCAGGGAATTAAAAGATGCCAGGGCATATGATGACCTGGCGAAAGCTTCCATATGCAGGGCAAAGGCAGACTGGCTTGTGGGGATCAATGCCACCCGGGCCTATACTACAAAATATTTTAAAAAGCTGACGGTGGGAAGGGTGCAGTCCCCGACGCTTGCTATGCTTGTAGAGCGGAATGAGCAGATTCGGAAATTCCAGAAAGAAAAGTATTTTAACGTGACGCTGAACTTAAAAGATTTTTCCGTAACAAAGGAGAAGATCTTTGATGAGCGGAAAGCCGATGCACTGATGGAAGCATGCAGGGGCAACAGCGTTGTGATTAAAGAGATCACGACTTTTCAAAAAGAAGTAGCAGCCCCGAAACTGTATGATCTGACCAGTTTACAAAGGGATGCCAACCGGCTGTATGGAATGACAGCACAGCAGACCTTAGATGCGGCACAGAAGCTGTATGAGAAAAAGCTGATTACTTATCCGCGTACAGACAGCCGGTTCCTTACGGATGACATGAAAGGGGCTGCACTGGATGAGATTGAGATCGTGGAGGAATATTACGGATTCAAAAATCCATTCGGGGAAGAACTTCCAGTGCAGACAGATAAGATCCTAAACAGTAAAAAAGTATCAGACCATCACGCAATCATCCCGACAGCAGAACTGAAAAACACAACATCTGGAACATTGGGACGAAATGAGGACAAAATCTTGTATCTGGTATCCAGACGTCTGCTTGCTGCAACACTGCCGCCTTATGTCTATGAAGAAACGAAGATCCAGGCGGAATGTGCAGGAGTCATGTTTCAGACAAAAGGAAAGACCGTACTGGATGAAGGATGGAAATGTGTGGAACTGCCCGGAGATCAGGAAGGATCGGAACAGAAATCAGGTGAGAAATCAGATACTGTCCCGGCGGTAAAGGAAGGTCAGTATTTTCCGGTGCAGGAGTGTAACAAGAAGATGCTGTATACCTCTCCACCGAAACAATATTCTGAAGATACGCTGCTTGGTGCCATGGAAGCTGCCGGGAAGGCAGATTTTGACAAAAACACAGAGAAAAAAGGGATCGGCACACCGGCAACCAGAGCTGGCATCATCGAAAAACTCATTACTTGTGGGTATGTCATGCGTCGGGGAAAACAGTTACTGCCAACACAGGATGGCACCATGCTGATTCAGGTGCTGCCGGAATATCTGAAATCACCATCTATGACGGCAGAATGGGAAAATGAACTGCTTGAGATGGAGCAGGGAAAGGTTCCCGTTCAGCGGTTTATGGATGGGATCACATTGCTGACGCAGAAGATTATTGAGGAATGCAGCAAGATCCCCGAAGAAGAAAAAGAAAAATTCTTAAACCGCATTCAGATCGGTATCTGCCCGGCATGTGGCAGTGCTGTCTACGAAGGAAAGAAGAGTTATTACTGCTCAAATCCGGATTGCAGGTTTGCTTTATGGAAAGAAAACAGATATCTGGCATCCATGCGAAAAGTGATCGATCCGGCACTGGCAGAGAACCTGTTGGAAAACGGGCGGGCGCGTGTCCGGGATCTGTATTCTGTAAGAAAGGGAACGACCTTTGAAGCAGATCTGTGTATGGAATATCAGGATGAACATGTACAGTTCCGTCTGGAATTTCCACCACGAAAAAAACAATTTTACAAAAAAGGAGAGAAATGATCATGGAATTTGATGAATTTAAAACATATGTAAAGAACAGCATTAAATTTTACTTACCTGCAGAATTTCAAAGTGCAACCGTAGAGTTGTATAATGCACAAAAGTTGAATGAACAGTATACTGCATTGCTTGTTATGAAAGAAGGAGAAACCATCGGTCCGTCTATGAACCTGAACCATTATTATGGAGAATATCAGAAGTATGGAAGTATTGGTATAGTCCTTCGCAGAATGGCAGAACTTATCACAGTAGAACCGCCGGAAGTGGATCTAAGTACCATGCTTCTGAATTATGAAGAAGCGAAGAAAAAGCTGTTTTTCCGCGTAAACGCAGTAAAAGGAAATGAGGAAGTCCTTGCAACCTGTCCGCATACGAAGATTGATGATCTGGCAATCACCTATCATGTAGAAGTAGATCACAGAAATGATCGGGATCTTGGTTCTATGTTGGTGACAGATACGGTGTTGGGATACTATGGGGTCACCAAGGAGCAGCTTCACCAGGATGCAATGGAAAACAGTCCGCGTATCCATGAAGCAATGTTTGGGGAGATGAACAGTACATTATTTAACATGAATCTGGCGTCAAAGGAAGCAGAGTATCAGGGACATGACGATATTGATTATGGTCAGGTTGGTTCGTTTGACATGGTAATCCCAATGTATGTACTTACAAATGAGCAGCTGATCTTTGGGGCGGCGGTGTTGTTTTACCCTGGAGTGATGGATCAGATTGCAGAAAAAATTAAGGATAGTTTTTATGTGCTGCCTTCCTCCGTTCATGAACAGTTGATCGTCCCGGCAGCCTATGTAGATGACAGCAGTTTTCTGGATGATATGGTAGAAGAGGTCAATTATAGTGAGGTAGATCCACATGAACGTTTGACGGATCATGCGTACCATTATGATGCAGAAGATAAAATATTTGAGCGGGCAACTGCTTATGAAGCGCGACAGCGTGAAAAACAGGAAGCACTGGATAGACTGAATAAACCAAAAGACACAATCCCACGCAATCTGACTGGAAAACCAAAGAAAAATGATATGTCACTGTAAGTTGTACCAACAGAAGGAGTAGAAGAAAATGATGCTTGAAGTGAATCAGGAAAATTCCTTAAATCAGGTGGCAGTCCGTCTAATTGAGGAACCACCCTTATATAGTGATATACCACTCAAGACACCAGAGGATGCCATCCGGGTGATGGGGGAATGGATGAAAGGCCTGGACCGGGAAGTGGTCTGTGTGGTCAATATGCAGGCAGATTTAAGACCAATCAATATGAATATCGTGAGTATGGGAGTCTTAGACCAGTCCATGGTCCATCCAAGAGAAATCTATAAATCCGCCATCCTGTCAAATGCACATTCCATGCTCATGATGCATAATCATCCATCCGGATCACTGGAACCGTCCGTAGAAGATATCCGGATCACAGACCGTATGGAGCAGGTGGGGATGATCCTTGGGATTCCATTGACAGATCATGTGATCGTTGGACGTGGGATAGAATACTATTCATTCCGGGAAAAGGAAATCCTGAAAATGAAAGAACCGGTATATGCGCAGGATCTGGATGCGATCAACCTTCAGGCGGATGCACCAAAAAAATCCGGGAATGTAAAATATGATCCGCAGAAAAAGATGGATGATCTCATGGCTTCCTTAGAAGATGGCATGAAAGAACTGTTTTCTTCTGAAAAGTATGCACAGTATCTGAAAACTATGGCTAAATTCCACACATACAGTTTGAATAATACAATCCTGATTTCCATGCAGCGGCCGGAAGCAACACTTGTAACCGGATATGAACGTTGGAAATCTTTGGGGCGACAGGTGAAAAAAGGGGAAAAGGCGATCCGGATCATTGCGCCTGCCCCGGTAAAAGAGAAGCGACAGCAGAAAAAACTGGATGAAGAAAACAAACCGGTTCTGGATGAAAATGGTGATCCGGAAATGGAAGAGGTAGAGGTCACCGTCCAGAAATATAAAGTAACGAATGTGTTCGATATTTCCCAGACAGAAGGAGATCCCATTGAAACACTGGATGCGGCAGAACTGACCGCCAGTGTGGAAAACTATGCAGAATTTTTGCAGGCGGTTGAAAAGGTTGCGCCGGTTCCTATCCGTTTTGACGAATTAACAGGTCAGACCAAAGGATATTTCCATACGGTCAAGCAGGAGATCGTTATTCAGAAAGGGATGGCAGAGAGCCAGACGCTAAAAACTGCAATCCATGAGACAGCACATTCCCTGTTACATAATAAAGAGGAAATGGCGAAACAGGAAGACCTGAAAAATCGCCAGACCAAAGAAGTGGAAGCGTTATACCCATGTTTTTATAATGTTGATCTTTTAAATTATTTTCCATAAATCCTCACTTTCTTGTAAAAAAG
>CAKREL010000020.1 GCA_934317205.1 uncultured Eubacterium sp. | reverse complement strand
TTAAAAAATATGATCTATTTTTCACTGCCGTATCTGTTGTCATATTTTTTACAGACATTATACGGAATGGCAGACTTATTTATTATCGGTCAGTTTGATGGCGTAGCAAGCACTACGGCGGTGTCGGTAGGCAGTCAGGTGATGCATATGCTGACAGTTATGATCGTTGGTCTGGCAATGGGAACTACCGTTGTGATTGGGCAGGCTGTGGGAGGCCGCGACAGGGAGAAGGCCGCAAAGACGATTGGAAATACGGTGATTTTGTTTATGATCGTAGCTGTTGTGATGATGGCAGTTTTTCTGATGCTGGTGCGTCCAATCGTATCTGTAATGTCAACGCCGCAGGAGGCAGTGGAAGGAACGGTAGCGTACCTGACCATTTGCTTTATCGGTATACCATGCATTACTGCATACAATATCATCAGTTCAATTTTTCGCGGGCTTGGGGACTCCAAAAGTCCGATGTATTTTATTGCGATTGCCTGTGCGGCAAATATAGGATTTGACTATATTTTTATGGGTGGTCTGCATCTGGGACCGGCAGGAGCTGCACTTGGAACGACGCTGGCTCAGGCATTGAGCGTAGTGATTGCATTGTGCGTGATCAGGAGACGCGGGATTGGTGTAAAAGTAGGAAGAGCGGATTTTCGGCCGGAGAGATTGGTGATGGGACAGATTCTTCGTATCGGTATTCCAATCGCACTGCAGGATGGGCTGATCCAGATTGCATTTATTGTCATTACAGTCATTGCAAATCGCCGTGGATTGAATGATGCGGCGGCAGTCGGAATTGTGGAGAAAATCATCAGTTTCTTATTTCTGGTGCCGTCTTCTATGTTATCTACTGTGTCGGCACTTGGTGCACAGAATATCGGAGCGGGCAAACCGGAGCGTGCCATCAAAACGCTTCGCTACTCCATTGGGATCACTGTTGGATTTGGCTTGATCATTGCAATTATCATACAGTTTGCTGCGACGCCTGTAGTCGGAGTGTTTACGGCAGATGCGGCGGTTATCTTGCTTGGCACGCAATACATTCGTGGATATATTTGGGATTGTATGTTTGCAGGCATTCATTTCAGTTTCAGCGGTTATTTCTGCGCATGTGGCAGGTCAGAACTGTCCTTTATCCACAACATCACAGCGATAGTACTGGTTAGAGTGCCAGGTGTGTATCTGACATCCAAATTTTTCCCGGATACGTTATTCCCGATGGGATTGGCAACGGTAGCCGGATCGCTGACTTCTGTGATCATCTGTCTGATCGCATTTTCGTTGCTTCAGCGGAAGAAAAAAATTGCATAAAAATGAAAAAAGTGGGACTTCAAAAACAGTTGTTTTTGGGGTCCCATTTTGCGTGTCCGGGCAGCACCGGTGCGGTGTTACAGATTTTCTGGTCTTTATTGTGCATTTTGTATAGCAGTGCTTTTCAGTTAAATTGCCAGATTGACGATGACATGTTCAGTTGTATATACTTTGGAAACAATTGAAAGGGGAAAGGCGTGATGTGATGAATGTCGGGGGAGAATGCTGTCTGCGGTGTGGAAGCCTGGTCGGTGGCAAATATCGGATCTTACAGGAAATCGGGCATGGAGGAATGAGTCGGGTATATCTGGCTGTAAATGAGACAGTAAATCGAAAGTGGGCGATCAAGGAGCTGCGAAAAGATGCACTGGCAGATGGGAAGCTGGCAAATCAAAGGTTTTTACGGGAAATAGAAATGCTAAAAAAGCTGCAGCATCCGGGTTTGCCGGGAATCATGGATGTAGTGGAAGAAAATGGGCATTTCTACCTTGTAATGGATTACATCAAAGGAGTTTCATTAGATGAACGTCTCGCAAAGGAAGGAGGACAGCCTGACGCTCAGGTGATCCAGTGGGGAATCGAACTCTGTGATATACTTGGCTATCTGCATACACAGTCCCCGTCGGTGATCTACCGTGATATGAAACCGGCAAATATTATTGAAAAAGAGGATGGAACGTTGGCACTGATTGATTTTGGAACTGCCAGAGAATATAAAGGGCAAAATGAGATGGATACAGTGCGGCTTGGGACAGTAGGATATGCGGCACCAGAACAGTTTTTGGAAGGTGCACAGACGGATAGCAGATCAGATATCTATAGTCTGGGAGCTACGTTGTATCATCTGGCTACCGGTCAGCATCCGGGAGCCGGAATGGAAAATTTACAGAAGTGCAGAAGCCGCAGAGTGACAAAGGAGAAGTTGTCGCCGGGGCTGGAGCAGATTATCCGGAAATGTATCCGAAAGGATCCGCGCAGACGTTATCAGAGCTGTAAGGAACTGATGCATGCTTTACAAAAGCTTTTGAAGAAAAAAAGCAGGAGAAAAGTAGTCTGCAGATATTGGCATATGTGCATAGTGACTTGTATATGTGCGGGAATAGTTGCAGCTGGAACAATCATTTTTGTGAGGCAGAGAGGAGCTAAAAGTATATCGGAAGCGAAAGAAGGGGGGACGAAGATGTATGAGCAGGAACTTGCACAGGCAGAAACGTGCGAGGATTACCATCAGTTGATTGTACAATATCCTGAACGGACAGAGGCATATCTGGCATTGGTGCATAGTATGATTTCAGATTTGGTGCTGACCCGGGAAGAAAGAGAAGAGTTAAATCTGCTATGGGTAGAGAGACCAGAAGAAAAAAGTGCACCAGAAGAGCAGAGAAAAGGTCGTCTGTTACAGAAGTTGCATGAAGAAAATCCAGAAGGATATGCGCAAGTATGTTATTTGGTTGGAACTTCTATTCTGCAGTTTTATGAGATAAATGTGGACAGAGATCGTTATATGAGTGCGAGAAGATGGTTTGCAGAAGCAGAAAATGTATTTCCGGCGGCGAAAAGTTATTGCCGGATTGCAGATTGTCTGGATCTGATCCGCCAATCTCAGGAATCACGTACAGTGCAGGTTGAAAGGAAATATGAGGCAGAAAGAACCTTGTGGAAACATGTGCAGAGTCTGCAAAGAGAGGCTTTAGAGCTGGAAAGCGTGGATGACAGATTGCAGGTCTGGGAGGAAATTGATCATCTGATCTCACGGAATGTACCATTATTTCTTGAAATTGTTTCTGCTGAGAGCCTTAGTCAACTTCTGGGTGAGATTACAGAGAAGATGCAGCAGGAAAAGCAGCCAGAGATACAGCAGACAGTGATACAGATACGACAGAATATCGCAGAAACGATCCAGAAAATTGAGAGCGCAGGAGGAAATGAATGAAAAAAGTATTGGGGATGTTGTGTGCATGCTTACTGCTTGTGAGCAGTTTTGGAACAGGCCTGCAGGTGCAGGCAGAAAGCAGTGAGGCAAAAAGCAGTGAGGCAAAAGGCAGTGAGATAAAAAGCAGTGAGATAAAAAATGAGAAACCAGAAATACAACCAGATATAAAATCAGAGAATCTGTTTTGTTATGAATCACTGGAAGGGAGTCGTTGTGTGTCAGTAGTAAAGGCAGATACCGAAACAGGCTGGGGCAGGGAAAATGTGCCGGAAGAGGATATCAATGCGACAAGCAGACTTATTTATGACGGACCGGTGAGTGTGCGGGTTAATTTGCCAAAGAAGAATAAAGAAATGGATGATACAGAAAAAAAGGAAGAAGATATTGTGGAAAGGACAGAATCTGAGCGTTTTGTAGTAAGTGTTTTTCATAATGGGACAGAGATTTGGCATGCACCGGTAGAAAAAGAGGAAACCTTTGGTTTTGTCTGTCAGATTTCCGGCTGGGAATGGCAGGAGGAGACACAGAGCTATGAACTTTTGGTATCTTGCTTTGCGGAAGGAGATTATCAGATTTCGATTGATGAAGTCATAAGTGCAGAGGAAAAAGATCACAAAGAGGAAAAAGCAGATTCTGAAGAGGTGAGATTGCTTGGAAAATCAGCGGTAGTGACAGTGGACCGTACCCCGCCGGAGGCTTTTTTATCATGGAGGAGTAAAACGGACGCAGCAGGAGAGACACAGCCAGAAGGCATACAGATGGTGGATCTTTCTATTCGCGATGCCAATTTTCGCCCGTCAGAGGTGGATTGGAAGATCCAGGTAAAGGATTACGAGACAGAGCAAGAGGGCGAAGAGAATTGCTGGATGGATGTACAGACTTCTTCACTGACGAAATGGAGTGACTGGGAGCGGGATGAGCAGGATCAGAATTTGTGGCATGCAGCAGTAATCTTGTATACAGACGGAATCTATCAGATGGAACTGAAAGCTAGTGATCTGGCCGGGCACAGCCTGAAAATGTCATGTATGGGAACACTGGTGCTTGATACAGTAAGTCCGCTGCTTGCGGTGGATTATCCAATGCCGGTCCAAAAGTATAATGGTAAGCTATATTATGCAGATAAGGTGGACATGATCCTGACGGTAACGGAGATGAATTTTATACCGGAAGACTTTAGGATTTTAATGACCAGAAACGATGAGGCAGAGGATGTGCAGGCAGAATGGATACGAATTGGAACCGGACAGTATCAGTGTGTAGTATCTTTAGAAAAGGACGGTGAATATAAATTACAGACATCTTATACCGATCCATATGGAAATAAAATGGAACCCTATTGTTCAGAAAAAATTGTGATCGATCGGACAGCGCCGGAAATAAAAGTAACCGGAATACATGCGGATACGGCGGGAAAAGCAGCGATTTCGAATGCAGCACTTTATGTGCGGGACGCGGGAGGCAGCCTGGATCCGGACTCGTTGCAGCCCTTGTTGAAGCGGGTGGTAGTTGGTGAAGATGGTACTTTTTTGACGGAGGAAGTGCTCCTTCCAATTCCGGTGAAGGATTCTGATACCGGAGGTTGGAAATATCATATACCGGAACTGACGGAAGATGGAATTTATACGTTGACTTGTCAGGCACAGGATTTTTCCAAAAACAAAACGAATGAGATCAAAACGGAAGATGGAATACTGCATCAGAAGATAAAATTCTCGATTAATCGTCATGGTTCCACATTTGAAGTAGATGATACTGCCATAGAACTTGCGGAGCGCTATTATGTTTACAACGTGGAATCAGATGTGGAAATCAGGGAAGTAAATACTGATCTCATCGAGGAGTATACAGTACATTTAAATGGAATGACATTACAGGAAGGGAAAGATTTTACGACAACGGCATCGACTGGGGATGGAGCATGGAGTATGCGCCATTATATGGTAAAAAAAGAACTGTTTGCGCAGGAAGGTGAATATGACCTGGTAGTGGAATCACTGGATAAGGCGGGAACAAAAGCGTACAGTGATGTCAAAGCCATGAAGTTATCCTGGGTAGTGGATCAGTCGGCGCCGACTGTTTTGCTGACTGATCTGGAAGCAAATCATTTCTATGAAGGAGAAGAGCAGCAGGTGACAGCACTTCCGTCAGATGAAGGTGGGAAAATTAAGACCTTCCAGGTGTCTGTGATGGATGCATTAGGAAAAAACAGACAAATGTTGGTTAATCTTACAGGGGAGAAACTTGAGCAGTATTTGAGGAGACATGACGGGCAGGTACAGTTTTCTATTCCGGAAGGAGTGGAACAACAGGTAGAAATTTTCTGTGCAGACCAGGCATGGAAAAAAGGCGGTGGCACGAATGAGTATCACGAAGTGATCAATGGGGTATCGGTGGCAAAAAATCAGAAAAGTCTGCGCAGAATGAAAAGAGAGATGGAAAAGAAAGTAAAAGAAAATACGAAACAATCCGAAACAGGCAGTAATCCGGAAGAAGATAATAAAAAACGTGTCGTAACAGTTTGGAGACTTGTACTGGTGACGGGAGTTGGCTGCTGTGCGGCAGTGATTGGAGGAAGAAAAATAAAAAGAAAAAAGCGGACACATAATTGACACATTTTTTCCTAATATTTAACACATTTGCCGTATAAGATACAACATAGCAATTTTAGAAAATGGAGGAGATCATGTTTTGATAGAAATCAGTCATCTTACAAAAAAATACGGCACAAACGTGGCAGTTAATGATCTGAATCTGACACTGGAACCGGGAAATATCTATGGATTTCTTGGACCGAACGGTGCAGGAAAATCGACGACAATGAATATTATCACGGGATATATCGGTGCTACATCCGGAGAAGTAAAAATCAATGGATACGATATTAACAAAAATCCGGAGGAGGCAAAAAAATGTATCGGTTATCTGCCGGAAATCCCACCGGTATATGGCGATATGAAAGTGCTGGAATATCTGAAATTTGTAGCGGAACTGAAAAAGCTGGATCCACATACGCGAAATGCAGACATCAAACAGGTGATGGATCTGACAAAGCTTCATGAGATGAAAGACCGGCTGATCCGGAATCTGTCCAAAGGTTACAGGCAGCGTGTTGGACTTGCACAGGCTCTGATGGGAATGCCGGAGATTATTATTCTGGATGAGCCGACGGTAGGTCTGGATCCAAAGCAGATTATTGAGATTCGTGATCTGATCTGTTCTCTGAAAGAAAATCATACAGTTATTTTAAGTTCGCATATCTTACAGGAAATCAGTGCAGTGTGTGATCATGTATTTATTATTTCCAAGGGAAATCTGGTGGCTAGTGATTCTATGGAACATCTTGAGAGCCGCATGAGTGGTGCACAGCAGTTAGAGGTTATCGTACAGGCAGCCACAGAGCAGATGGAAGGTCTGAAGCAGATTGATGGTGTAAAAGAATGCAAAATTGTGCGTGAAGTACTTTTAAATGATTCGGATGAAAAGGCATCAGAAGAGAAAGAATTGCACCTGTCTGTGATTGCACAGGAGGGCAGAGATATCCGTGCATCGGTATTTGGTTATTGTGCAGCAAATCAGCTAGTTTTGCTGGAAATGAGGACAAATACAAAGACGCTGGAGGATGTGTTCCTTGAGTTAACCAGATCTGAGGAGGTGTATAAGGCATGAGAGCAGTATTAAAAAGAGAGTTAAAGTCCTATTTCACTTCTGTGATCGGATGGATTTTCCTTGCAGCATTTTTCTTTGTATTTAATTTATATTTCGTAGCAAATAATCTGATTTATGGTACACCATATCTGTCCTATTCCCTGAATAATGTGGCTTTTGTATTGATGATCATTATCCCAATCCTGGCTATGCGGAGTATGTCAGATGATCGCAGAACAAAAACGGATCAGTTACTATATACATCACCGGTTTCTATTCCGAAGGTGATTCTTGGTAAATTCTTCGCATTACTGATAGTATTTTCTATAGTAGTCGGTGCAATCTGTCTGTGCCCGCCATTACTGGCACAATTTGGCAGTGTTCCAATTGCGGAAAGTTATGCAGCAATCCTCGGATTATGGTTATACGGCTGTCTGTCTATTTCTATCTGTGTCTTTGTCTCCTCATTGACGGAGAGTCAGGTGATCGCAGCAGTGTTATCCTTTGCAATTTTATTTATTGGATACATGATGGAGGGAATTACAAGCATTATCTCATCCAGCGGAAATACATTCACGAAGATTTTAAATTGTCTTTCAACGTCCACAGCACTGAGTAACTTTAGCAATGGTATGTTAGATGTGACTGGAATCATTTATTATGTCAGTGGAACGATATTATTTCTGTTTCTGACATGTCAGGTGGTTCAGAAGCATCGTTGGACAGTAAGCTCAAAAAAAATCAGATGTGGTGTGTTCAATTCAAGTTTTGTTGTAATCGGTATGGCCATTGCTGTTGCGGTGAACGTATTTGCAAATCAGCTTCCGGAAAAAGTGAAAAATGTGGATCTGACTACGCAGAATTTGTATACGTTGACAGATGACAGTGTAAAGCTGGTAAAGAATCTGAAACAGGATGTGACATTCTATGTTTTGTCCAGTGAGAAAAGTGCAGATGATACAGTGGTACATACACTGGAAAATTATGCAGATGAATCCTCACATATCAAAGTGGAGTATGTCGATTCTGCAGTTTCACCGAATTTCTATGCAAGTTATACCGATACAGCACCTTCAGATGGAAGCATTATTGTTGTAAGTGGTGATACATCTAAGGTAGTGGATGCCAATGATCTGTATGAATATTCTGTTGATTATTCTACTTATACACAGACAAAATCGGCATATGATGGAGAAGGTCAGCTGACTGGTGCCATCAGTTATGTAACGAGTGAGAATATGCCAAAAGTATATGTAATCACAGGACACGGAGAGACATCTCTGGATGATAGTTTTAAGTCAGCATTGGAGAAAATGAATATTTCTGTAGAAGAAGTAACACTTTTACAGGAAGATGTGATTCCGGAAGATGCGGCAGGTATTATTATCAATGGACCAACTTCTGATTTTTCTGCAGATGATGCGACAAAAGTAAGTAATTATCTGGCAGGTGGTGGAAAAGCAATTATTACGACTTCTTACAGTAAAACTACAGAGACTCCGAATTTTGACAGTATTCTTGCAACTTACGATATCAGTGTGACAAATGGTCTGGTAATGGATTCTGATCATTCTCACTATTATCAGTATCCGTTCTATCTGCTTCCTGATGTGGCAAGTGCTACACAGACTTCGAAAGTAGAAAAGTACGTCTTTATGCCATATGCACAGGCAATCAGTAATAGTGGTGCACACCCGGATACAATTACATGGACAGATTTGTTGACAACATCTGAGAATGCTTATATAAAGAGCGATATTGCCAATATCAGAACTTTTGAAAAAGAAAATGGTGATCAGACTGGACAATTTAGTGTTGCAGCAAATGTAACGGACAGTGAGACAGGAGCAGATATTACAATTGTCGCCTCTTCCATGGCTTTGACAAGTGATGCAGATTCTATGGTATCCGGACAGAATCTGGCATTATTTAAAGGAATTACGAGCAATTTTGCAGGAAAGGATTCAGCAGTATCCATTGATGCGAAACAATATACGTATTCAACGCTTTCTGTAAATCAGTCTATTGCGATCATGAGTGAGACACTGCTTGTAATGGTGCTTCCGGTGGCACTTATTGTCATTGGTATCGTAATCTGGTATCGCAGACGTCGGGCATAGTAAAACTGAAATGAAGTACAGAGCGCAGCAATTCTAAAAGAATAAACTGAAATACAAAAACTCCAATGCTGTTGCGAATGATTTTCTGGATTCGTAACAACATTGGAGTTTTTGACACTTATATCATAATATATATTTTTACCTGTTCTTTTTGGAAGTGTCATCATCCATGGAATCATTTTGTTTTCCTTTCATCATTCGGTAGATGAAAGAATAAGCCCAAAGCAATACCGGAAGCACAATTGTTGCATATACGGCAACTTTTAACAGGTTGATCGCTTCCGCACTGCCGATGAGCGCCAGTACCAGTGTAGATACATATAATCCAGCCAGTGCAATGACACCGATCAGTGCAGTAATCTGTTTTAATTTTTTCATATAAATAAATTCTCCATTTCTGTTTGTTCTTCTATCTTACTCCTGTGAATCTGGTTCCGTCAAGAGTTCCGAACTTTGCAGTGTCGGGTCAAATGCATCCGCAATCCGGCAGATCGGCTTGAAATCCGGAACATAGTTGGCGGGAAGTTCCCGTGGCGACATTCCTGTAATATCACGGAAAACACGGTTAAAATGACGGATGGTTTCGAATCCACAGAGGGATGCGATTTCTGTCACCGAATGTTTGCGTGGATTTTCTAGCAGCATGGCGATGGCATGTTCCAAACGAACGGTATTCAGGTATCGGGAAAATGTCATGCCGGAGATCTTTCGGAAAAATCTCGAAAAATACGGTTCTGACAGTCCCATAAATGCAGCGGCATCGGAAAATGTGATGTAGTTGTAATTTTTGTCAATTTCATCCAGCAGATTTTTGTAATTGTCGATGGAAGAGTGTTCCTGGCGGCTCGCTGCAGGCATGCAGGATTCTCCACGAAAAATCCGGATCATTAAGTCTGTGATCAGCACACAGGTTTGCTGCTCAAAGAACGGCTTTTTCTCGCTACGCTCTCTCTGAATAAGGGAAAAGACTGCTGTAATATCATAGTTATCGGACAGTTTGGCACAGCAGAGCTGATAATGACTGGTCAGCGGTGCAGTCAGAGCTGCATCAAATAAGGTGATAGCAGTAATACTGTCCGCCTCACTTTTGATATAGTGGATTTCCCCGCTGGAAAGAAAAATGGATTCTCCGGCGGTAAGGTTATATTCCTGATGATTGTGGGACACCGTGACACAGCCCTGTTCCACAATAATCAATTCATTTTCCAAATGCCAGTGTGGAAGATTGTGCAGGTTACGGTAGCGGCCGGTCCAGACCCGCTCAGCGCCGCCAGTATTTCTTGGTTCAAAATTTGCAAGCATATATGCCTCCGAAGATCATAGCACTGGACAGGGAAAAACGGATGATTCCGCAATCCGGAAAGCTAAGATCTGAAAAAAATTTTTTTCTTTTTATTTTATACGGAATGTCAATAAATGTCCAGAAAATGCATAATAAAATTCTTTCGGTTTCAACGGAAATGATTTATGATAGAAGCAAGACAGATAAGAATATTTTGAAAGAAATCGAAATTTTTTACAAACATAAATCAAAGGGGGACATACGATGGATAACGTGAAAATTGCAGAACTAATCCGAAATGGTCAGGCGATTCTCGGTATGGAATTTGGTTCCACAAGAATTAAGGCTGTTTTGATCGATGAAGCTGGAGATACACTGGCTTTGGGCAGTCATGGATGGGAAAATCGTCTGGAGAACCAGATCTGGACTTACAGTCTGGCCGATATCCGGGAAGGATTACAGGATTGTTATGCAAAACTGAAACAGAATGTGCAGGAAAAATATGGAGTCACTTTAAATCGGGTAGCTGCTATGGGATTTAGCGGTATGATGCACGGTTATATGGCTTTTGATGCAGAAGATCAGTTACTGGTTCCGTTCCGTACCTGGAGAAATACTATGACAGAGCAGGCTGCAAAAGAACTTTCTGAAACTTTTTCATTTAATATTCCGCAGCGATGGAGCGTGGCACATTTGTATCAGGCAATTCTAAATGGTGAGTCTCATATAAACCAGATTAGTTTTGTTACCACTCTGGCTGGCTATATTCACTGGAAACTTACAGGCGAAAAAGTAGTCGGTGTCGGTGAGGCAGCTGGAATGTTCCCAATTGATTCAAATACCAATGATTATGATAAAGTAATGGCGGCAAAATTTGACGGGCTGTTACAGGCAAAAGGAATGAACTATCATTTGAAAGATATTTTTCCGAAAGTTCTGGTGGCAGGAGAAAAGGCCGGTGTGCTGACTGAGGCTGGTGCAAAATTACTTGACCCGGCAGGGGATTTGCAGGCAGGAATTCCTCTTTGTCCGCCGGAAGGAGATGCAGGAACCGGAATGACAGCGACAAACAGTGTGGCAGTACGTACCGGAAACGTATCTGCAGGAACAAGTGTATTTGCCATGGTTGTTATGGAACATGCACTTTCCAGATACTATGAAGAAATTGATATGGTTACCACACCAGATGGAAAACCGGTGGCTATGGTGCATTGCAATAACTGTACTTCAGATCTGAATGCATGGGTTGGATTGTTTGGTGAGGCATTGGAAGCATTTGGCGTGAAACCAGATATGGATACATTGTATGGTACGCTGTACCGCAAAGCATTGGAAGGTGATGCAGATTGTGGCGGTCTGTTGGCATACAACTATTTTTCAGGCGAGAGTATTACAGGATTTGAGGAAGGCCGTCCTTTATTTGTGCGCAGACCGGACAGCGCATTTAATTTGGCAAACTTTATGAGACTGCATCTGATGACATCTCTGGGCGCATTAAAAGCAGGTATGGATATACTTGTAAAACAAGAGAATGTACAGATTGATAAGATGCTTGGTCATGGAGGATTTTTCCTGACGAAAGGAGTAGGACAGCGTATTATGGCTGCCGCAATGCAGACACCAGTATTTGTCATGGAGACAGCTGGTGAGGGCGGTGCCTGGGGAATTGCGCTTCTGGCTGCTTACATGCAAAACAAAGCGAAAGACGAGACATTGCCGGAGTATCTGAATGCCAGAATTTTCCACGGAGAGGAAGGCAGTGCAATGCAGCCGGAGGCAGCCGATGTGGAAGGCTTTGAGACGTTTATGAAAGATTATAAAGCAGGTCTTGCTATTGAACGGGCAGCAGTAGAACAATTGCGCTAATTTTACATTGTAATGACCAGCCCCGATATGAGCATAAAAGTGGAGCGTCAGCTTTACGATATGCGAATATTGGGTAGAATTCTATGAAAACAGGAGGATAATTGTCATGCTGGAAGAATTAAGAAAGCAGGTATATGAAGCAAACATGATGCTTCCGAAGTACGGACTTGTGACGTTTACTTGGGGAAATGTCAGCGGAATTGACCGGGAATCCGGGCTGTTTGTTATCAAACCAAGTGGTGTGGAATATGATCTGCTGACACCGGAAGATATGGTGGTCGTAGATTTAAAAGGAAATAAGGTGGAAGGACGCTATAATCCGTCTTCTGATACCGCAACACATGTGGTTCTTTATAATCGTTTTCCGAATATCGGAGGAATTGTGCACACGCATTCTTCCTGGGCCACCAGCTGGGCGCAGGCAGGACGTGACATTCCGTGTTATGGAACAACCCATGCGGATTATATTTACGGAGAAGTTCCATGCGTGCGCAATCTGACGAAAGAAGAGATTGACGAAGGATATGAGCATAATACCGGTGTGCTGATCGCGGATGAGTTCGAACGCCGCGGCAAAGATTATATCGCAGTACCTGCTGTGTTGTGTAAGAACCACGGACCATTCACCTGGGGTAAGGATGCACATGAGGCAGTACACAACGCAGTTGTTCTGGAAGAAGTGGCAAAAATGGCTGCTCGCTGTGAGATGATCAATCCACAGAATCAGCCGGCACCGCAGGAATTGCAGGATAAGCATTATTACAGAAAGCACGGCGCAAATGCTTACTATGGTCAGAATAATCATTAGGAAGAACGTAAAGACACACATAAATTTAGAAAATAGTGTTCGATGAAATGAAAATAAAGCATAAATTCATTTTTACTAGGAGGAAATATTATGATTCAGCAGAAAAATTACAAGTTTTGGTTTTGCACAGGTTCACAGGATTTATACGGTGATGAGTGTCTGGCTCATGTAGCAGAACACGCAAAAATTATCGTAAATGCCTTAAACGCATCCGGAAATCTTCCATATGAGGTTGTCTGGAAACCTACACTGATCACAAATGCGCTGATTCGTCAGACATTCAACGAGGCAAATAATGATGAAAACTGTGCCGGTGTCATCACATGGATGCACACATTTTCACCTGCAAAATCATGGATCCTCGGATTGCAGGAATACAGAAAACCACTGCTTCATCTGCATACACAGTTTAATCGTGAAATTCCATACGATACGATTGATATGGATTTTATGAATGAGAATCAGTCTGCACACGGAGATCGTGAGTATGGTCATATTTTCAGCCGTCTTGGTATGGAGCGTAAGATTGTAGTTGGCTACTGGGAAGACGAAACAGTTCAGAAAAAGATTGGCTCCTGGATGCGTACCGCAGTAGGTGTTGTGGAAAGCAGTCATATCCGTGTTATGAGAATCGCAGATAATATGAGAAATGTAGCGGTTACTGAGGGAGACAAAGTAGAAGCACAGATCAAATTTGGCTGGGAAGTGGATGCTTATCCGGTAAATGAGATCGCAGAGGCTGTGGCAGCTGTTTCTCAGGCGGATATTGATACATTAGTAGAAGAGTATTACAGCAAATATCAGATTCTGTTAGAAGGCAGAGATGAAAAGGAATTCCGCAAACATGTGGCAGTTCAGGCTGGAATCGAAATTGGATTTGAGCGTTTCCTTGAGGAGAAAAACTACCAGGCAATCGTTACTCATTTCGGAGATCTGGGAGCATTGAAACAGCTTCCGGGACTGGCTATTCAGCGTCTGATGGAAAAAGGATATGGTTTCGGCGGTGAAGGTGACTGGAAGACAGCAGCCATGGTACGCGTTATGAAGATTATGACTCAGGGAATGAAAGATGCAAAGGGAACATCCTTTATGGAAGATTATACATATAATCTCGTTCCTGGAAAAGAAGGCATTCTGGAAGCTCATATGTTGGAGGTTTGTCCAAGTATCGCAGATGGCCCGATCAGTATCAAAGAGCAGCCGTTATCTATGGGTGACAGAGAAGATCCGGCGCGTTTAGTATTTACTGCAAAGACAGGTCCTGGTATTGCAACTTCACTGATCGACCTTGGTGATCGTTTCCGCCTGATCATCAACGATGTGGATTGCAAAAAGACAGAAAAACCAATGCCGAAGCTTCCAGTTGCTACTGCATTCTGGACACCTCAGCCAAATCTGATCACTGGTGCAGAGGCATGGATCCTTGCAGGTGGCGCACATCATACTGCATTTTCCTATGATCTGACAGCTGAGCAGATGGGAGACTGGGCAGATGCAATGGGAATCGAAGCTGTTTATATTGATAAAGATACCAATATCCGTCAGCTGAAAAATGAGCTGAGATGGAATGCTCTTGCATACAGAAAATAAGTATCCAGGTTAGAAGAAAAAGAGATCGTCACGGAAAATAAAATCCGTGGCGATCTCTTTGGATTGGAAAGTAAGAGCTTTCCTGTCATAAATAGGGGAGGATAAGTTAAAAAACTTGTCTTTTGTGCCGGTATACCGGCCTGGACGGCAGATGTATGGGGGTAATCAAAAATATCTGCCGCCTTACTGTAAGTATGGCCAGGAAAAACGTTTTTATTCATAAAAATAGAGTTTACAAACATAGTGCACATGAGGTATACTAAAACATGCGATAGCGCGTAATGACGAATAAAATAAACAAAAGGTGGAAAAAATAATGGGATTATTACAGGATTGGCAGGCAATTGCCTTTAATGAAAAAGCAGACAGAGGTCAGCTTCAGGAGTTCTGGAGCCGTTACTTTGCAATTGAGAAAAGTGTATATGAAAAACTTCTTTCCAATCCGGATGAGGTGGTAGAAGGAACAGTCAAAGAACTGGCAGATCGTTTTGAAATTGAAGTTATGGCTATGGTTGGTTTCCTTGATGGAATTGATGAGAGCCTTGTTACTCCGAATGAACTTGAGGATTTGAAAGAGGACAGCCATGTAAGTCTTGCATTTGACAAAGAGAAACTTTACAAAAACATGGTAGAAGCAAAAGCAGACTGGCTGTATGAACTTCCTCAGTGGAAAGAGATCTTCCCGGAGGATAAATTAAAACAGTTATATACTGAGCAGAAAAAATCTGGAACAATTATCAAAGAAGCAAAAGTATATCCGAACGATCCGTGTCCATGCGGAAGCGGCAAGAAATACAAAAAATGCTGTGGAAGAAATAAATAAGACAAACGTTTATAATTGTTCAAAATCAATTAAAAATGAATAAGGAAAATACCTGTGATGAAGTGTAAGTTATTTTGTCACAGGTATTTTTTTGATTTCGCAACAAAAATGCGAGCGCATTCATGAATTTATGCGGAAACGGTATAAATATTTGTAATATGCACATACTTCTTCTGTATAAAAATCAAAGGAGGAGTTTGTGATGACTCAGTTAGACTGTTCAGTAACAAGCTGCATGTATAATCAGGATCATTATTGTGCAAAAGAAGATATTACCGTTGGTGGTTCCAATGCAAAGAAGGCAAGTGATACTTGCTGTGAGAGTTTTCGCGGAAGAGATGGCAGTACCAGCAATTCTGTGGGACAGGCCAGCAGTACAGTCACAATTGACTGTGAGGCCTCCAACTGCGTGCACAATTGTGACTGTAAGTGCTGTGCAGAGAGCATTGGTATCGGAGGTGGAAGTCAGGCATGTACTTGCCATGAGACCGAATGTGCAGATTTTTGCAGCCGTTAACGAAATTGGAAGCGGTGTGTAGATTTTTGTCGATAACTTATATTTGACTTTTAAGAAAAAATGATAGTAGAATATAGTTGCATGATTCCGGAAAGAGAGCTGTTCTTTCCGGGCATGCAGCTCATGAAACAAGAAAACATCAGATTGTAACAAATGGATAAAGGTATTTATATAAGGGTACATAAGGTGGAGGAAGACCTCTAGGAGGATATAAAATGCAGAATAAAGCAGAACTGATGGAAATGATCCGGCAGGAAAAAAGAATGCTTGAGGAACTGGTGTTGCAAAATGGATTAGAGCATGATGCGGTATATGAGCAGAGCAAACGTGTAGATGCGTTACTGGAGAAGTATTATCAGGAGTTGTAGTAGTTTTTTTGAGAAAAAATGCCCGATGGGGATCGAAAATGGAATAATCTGGAAAAAATGTTCAAACAGAGCCTGTTTGAGCATTTTTTTTGCGTTGGAACGCAAAATTCTATTGATTTTTAATGGTAAATGCTATACTATTTAAATAAAAGTGGTGGAAAGTGGTGTAAAAGGGGAGAAAGTGGATAATGTGGATAACTTTGTTGATAACCGAAACACCGTTTAAATAAGCCGGAAAGGAAGGTGTTTTCGATGGGACGCGGATTTAAAGGCGAATACAATCATACCGTAGATGCCAAAGGCAGATTGATTGTGCCGGCAAAATTCCGTGAATCACTGGGTGAGACATTCGTAGTCACAAAAGGACTGGACGGGTGTCTGTTTGTATATCCAAATGAAGAGTGGGAGAATATCGAAAACAAATTCCGTGAATTACCGCTGACCACAAAGGATGCACGTAAGTTTTCACGTTTCTTTTTTGCAGGAGCTGCTGACTGTGAGGTGGACAAGCAGGGAAGAATCCTGATTCCATCTGTATTGCGTGAATTTGCAGGAATTGGAAAAGACGCAGTGCTGGTTGGTGTTCTGAACCGGGTGGAAATCTGGAGTAAGGAGCGTTGGCTTGGTGAAAATGAGTATGAAGATATGGACGAAGTAGCTGAACATATGGCAGAACTTGGTCTGGGAATATAAACAAACTGACAGGAGGCAGGCGGAATATGGATTTTTCGCATATATCAGTATTGTTAGATGAAACCGTCAGCAATCTGATCACTGACCCGGATGGTATCTACGTGGATGGAACGCTGGGTGGCGCAGGTCACAGTTATGAGATCTGCAGCAGAATTTCAGAAAAGGGAAGGCTCATCGGAATCGATCAGGATGCAGATGCGATTGCAGCGGCGACGAAACGACTGGAACCTTTTCAGGATAAAGTAACGATCATCCGCAGTAATTATTGTGAGATGCCGGCGCGCTTGCGTGAAATTGGAATTGAGCAGGTTGACGGTATTATGCTGGATCTGGGTGTTTCATCTTATCAGCTGGATGAACCGGCCAGAGGATTTACTTACAAAGAAGAAAATGCTCCATTGGATATGAGAATGGATCAGCGTCAGACTTTGACAGCGAAGGATATTCTGGCAAATTACAGCGAGCAGGAATTATATCGTATGATTCGCGATTACGGGGAAGATAAATTTGCAAAAAATATTGCAAAGCATATCGTTCAGGCCAGAGAAAAAGAGCCGATTGAGACAACCGGACAGTTAAATGAAATTATCCGGGCGGCGATACCGGCGAAGGTTCGTGCAACTGGCGGACATCCGGCAAAACGTACCTATCAGGCCATCCGTATTGAACTGAACCATGAATTAGATGTGCTGGAGAATTCTCTGGATGAGATGATCCGTATGTTGAAACCGGGAGGGCGTTTGTGTATCATCACATTTCATTCTCTCGAAGATCGCATCGTCAAGACCAATTTTAAGAGAAATGAAAATCCATGTACCTGCCCACCGAATTTTCCGGTGTGTGTGTGCGGAAAAGAATCATTGGGAAAAACAATCACGAGAAAACCTATTCTTCCATCCGAAGAAGAACTGGAGCATAACAAACGTTCAAAGAGCGCAAAATTACGTGTGTTTGAGCGGAGATAAAGACAATGTATATTTAGAATATTTATAATATTTAGAAAGTGTATGAAAAAATGGAAAGTAGAGACAGACAATATCGACGTAGTTCTTATATAGAAGGAAATGTAGTCAGACAGCGGGAAGTGGCACCGGTCAGAAGAGAGCAGCACGTAGAAAAGACGCAGGAAGAGCTGCGCAGAGAACGGATCAGAAGAAATGCGGCAAAGCAGAATCAGCAGAGAGCAATGGCAATGAACCGTGGCTATGTAGGATTTCTGGCTGCAGCAACTGTGGTCTGTTTTATGGTATGTGCAGTATTTATCCATCTGCAGTCTGATGTGACAACGCGGCTGGCAAATATTGCATCTATCGAGAGCCAGATTGCTGAGACAAAGGCAGATAATGTGGCTGCTGAGAAGAGATTGGAGACAACAATGAATCTTGATCAGGTACGTGAAGCTGCAAAGGGGCTTGGCATGGTAATGCCGGGGAGTGAGCAGGTTCGCTATTACACTGTAGAGAACAGTGATTATATGAACCAGTATGGGGAAATTCCATCCAATTAATCCTGTGGAGGAGAGCGAATGAAACCCAGAAGACGAAAAAAAGAAGAAAAGACATATAAATTTCTCACCAGAATGAAGGCAAAGATGCTTATTTTCTTTATTGCCATTGCAGGTGTTCTCATCTGCCTGGTGGGACGTTTAGCTTATATTGAATTAAAAAGCGGTGACAAGTATGCCAAGATTGTGCTGAATCAGCAGGAATACAGCAGCAAGACCATACCATTCCGCAGGGGTGACATTGTAGATAGAAAGGGGACCGTTCTGGCAACGAGTACGGATGTTTACAATGTCATTTTAGATTGCTATGTTCTGACATCAAAAAATGATTATCTGGAGCCGACATTGTCTGCATTGAATCAGTGCTTTGGCCTGGATACAGAAGAACTGCGTGCTTATGTCAGTGCAAATCCCAAAAAACGGTATTATGTACTGGCAAAGAAATTGCCATACGAAGAAATTGCTCAGTTTGAATCATTGCAGAATGATAAGAAGACAGGTAAAAATATCAAAGGCGTATGGTTTGAAAAGGAATATATCAGAAATTATCCATATGATTCGCTGGCATGTTCCATTCTGGGATTTACCACATCCGGTAATGAAGGAATCGGTGGACTGGAGGATTATTATAACAGTACATTAAATGGTATTGATGGTAAAGAATATGGATATGTAAATGCTGATTCTAATTATGAGATCAAGGTCAAAGAAGCCACAGATGGATATAATGTGGTTTCTACGATTGATGCAAATTTGCAATCCATTGTGGAAAGTAAGATTGCAGAATTTAACAATGCCATGAAAGATTCTTCTCATGAAGGTGCCAAAAATATTGGTGTGATCATGATGGATCCGAACAGCGGAGAAGTTCTGGCTATGGCGACAAATCGTACGTTCAGTCTGCAGGATCCATGGGATGCAGATACGGAGAAATACTTTACAGATGATGAGCGTGCAACGATTATCAAACAGGCAGAGCGTGTAGAACTGAAGAAGTATTACAGTCTGGATGAAATAAATGCCATGACAGATGACCAGTGGAATGCAGCTCTCAACGAGCACTATAGTCAGGAACAGTTAGATCAGATTCATCATCTGGCGTTGCTGAACCAGGTGTGGAATAATTTCTGTGTCTCATCTACTTTTGAACCAGGATCTACAGCAAAACCTTTTACCGTTGCGACTGGACTTGACAGTGGTACATTGACTGGAAATGAGACGTTTTACTGTGATGGTGGCGAAACAATCGCAAATCATCATATCAGCTGTATTAAAAGGTCCGGACATGGGGTAGAAACAGTTCAGCAGGCGCTTGAAAATTCCTGCAATGATGCATTGATGCAGATGTCCTACCTGATCGGACCGGCTAATTTCAGCCGGTATCAGCAGATTTTTAATTTTGGATTAAAGACAAACATTGATCTGCCAGGTGAGGCCAGAACGGATTCTCTGATTTATCCGGAAGATCAGTTAAGTACGATCAACCTTGCAACAAACTCTTTTGGACAGAGTTATAACGTAACTATGATCCAGATGATCGCAGGGTATTGTTCCCTGATCAATGGCGGTAAATATTATCAGCCACATATGGTATGTAAGATTGAGGATGTAAATGGAAATACGGTACAAAATATTGAACCGACACTGATCAAAGAAACGATTTCCGAAGAAACTTCGGCAACAATCCGGCAGTATCTGCAGGGAGTTGTGGTAAATGGTTCCGGTAAAAAAGCAAAAGTAGATGGTTATTCCATGGGTGGAAAAACCGGTACAGCACAGAAACTGCCGCGTTCTGCCAGAAAATATCTGGTATCATTTATTGGATCGGTACCTGCAGATAATCCGCAGGTTGCGATATATGTAGTAGTAGATGAGGCAAACTCAGCGGATCAGGCACACAGCTATTATGCACAGAGTATTGCCAGAGAAATTTTAAAAGAGGCATTGCCATACTTGGGAGTTTATCCGGATGAGGAAAAGAAGGGTACAAATGAAGGAATTGGTATTACCGGTGAAGGTACACCAGTAGAAGTGACGACTGAGTCTATGGAAAGTGAGGTTCCGACACAGGCACCACAGAGTGCAGAAGACGATACCAGTGGCCAGTAAGGTGATAATCTGCATAAGGAACTGATAGTGCGAATATCTTGTAATAAAGGGATATTCTGAGGCTTTCCATGCAGCATTTGAAGACATTTCAGAAAAAGAAAATTGTAGCATTTTTGCTCATCATTGTGACAGTTATGTGTGCACAGTTTGGACGACTGATCTATCTCATGGTATTCAAGTCAGAGTATTATGAAGAGAAAGCACAGAACCTGCATGAACGGGAGCGCAGTATCAAAGCAGCCCGGGGCAGAATCGTGGATCGAAACGGCATCCTGCTGGCAGATAATCAGTCTGTATGCACTATTTCAGTAATCCACAGCCAATTGACAGATCCTGAGCAGGTTATCCGGGTTTTATGCAAAGAACTGGAACTGCCGGAGGAAACTGTGCGAAAGCGTGTAGAAAAGGTAAGTGCTTTAGAAAGAGTCCGTTCCAATGTGCCCAAAGAGATTGGAGACGTCATTTTAGGATATCATCTGGATGGGGTGAAAATAGATGCTGATTACCGCAGATATTATCCATGTAATGAATTAGCTTCCAAAGTGATTGGTTTTACCGGTGGCGATAATCAGGGAATTGTCGGATTGGAAGTAAAATATGATGAGTGGCTCACTGGAACAGATGGAAAAATCCTGACGCAGACAAATGCCTTCGGAGGAGAACTGGAGGCAGAAGGAGAGCGCAGAATAGAGCCGGTGGCAGGTAATCAGCTGACGATCAGCCTGGATTACAATCTGCAAAATTACTGCGAACAGGCAGCGCAGAAGGTGATGAAGGAAAAGTCGGCACGCGGTGTATCTGTGATTTTAATGAATCCGCAGAACGGTGAGATTTTGACTATGGTTAATGAGCCGGAGTATAATCTCAACGAACCTTTTCATTTGAATGTGGAGATGTCGGTTTCTGAAAAAGAAAAGCAGGAACTTTTAAATCAGATGTGGAGAAATTCATGCATTAATGATACGTATGAGCCGGGTTCAACATTCAAAATCATTACCACCGCAGCAGCATTAGAGCAGCAGGTAGTGACAGTGGATGATACGTTTTATTGTCCCGGATATAAGATTGTAGAGGATCGTAGGATCCGATGCCATAAAACCACCGGACATGGAGCGGAAACTTTTACCCAGGGAATTATGAATTCCTGTAACCCGGTATTCATAGAACTAGGATTGCGGCTTGGAGCAGATCGTTTTTACCATTACTTTGAACAGTTTGGGCTGCTTGACAAAACTGGAATCGATCTTCCGGGTGAGGCGGCAACGATCATGCATAAAAAAGACAGGATCGGGCAGGTAGAACTTGCGACAATTGCCTTTGGACAGTCCTTTCAGATTACACCAATCCAACTGATCACGACAGTGTCATCCCTGATCAATGGTGGAAGACGCGTGGTACCGCATTTTGGTATATCAGTACAGAATGTAGAAGGAGATACAATCTATACATTTGCTTATGATACTGCAGATGGGATGGTAAGCAGGCAGACTTCAGAAACATTATGTTCTCTTTTGGAGAAAGTAGTTTCAGAAGGAACTGGGAAAAAAGCAGCAGTGGAAGGGTTCCTGGTTGCAGGAAAGACAGCAACTTCGCAGACGCTTCCGCGAAGTGAGCATAAATATATTGCATCCTTCCTGGGATTTGCACCTGCTGACGATCCGCAGGTGATTGGTTTGATCATAATCAATGATCCGAAGGGAATTTATTATGGCGGAACTGTGGCCGCACCAGTGATGAAAGAAATTTTTGAAAATGCACTTCCATATCTTGGAATAGAAAAGATAGAAAATGTGCTGACAGAGGACGCCATAGAGGAGTGAAAATTGGCAGATATTCAGAGTTGCCAAACAATTAGAAAAGACGTATGATACTATTTGGACTGTAAAAAATATACAATCGACATTGGGAGATGTTGAAGTAAGAAGAGGTGTGAAAATGACATATCAGGTAATTATTCCGATACTGTTGGCTTTTGCAATTACCGCAGTATTAGGACCGGTTGTAATTCCGTTTTTACGGAAATTAAAAATTGGAAATACAGAAAGAGAGGAACTTGAATCTCATCAGAAGAAAAATGGTACGCCTACCATGGGAGGTATCATGATTCTTATTGCAGTAGTGATTACTTCCCTCTTTTATGTGAAGGGATATCCGAAGATTATTCCGGTACTTTTTGTGACAGTTGGATTCGGGATTATTGGATTTCTTGATGATTACTTAAAAGTTGTATTGCGCAGATCTGATGGACTGCTTGCATGGCAGAAAATGCTCTGTGAGATTGTTGTGACTGCTGTGTTTGCAATTTATCTTGTAAAAAGCGACATATCATTGTCTATGTTGATCCCGTTTAGTAAAGGTCATTATCTGGAACTTGGCTGGCTTGCACTTCCAATTCTGTTTTTTGCTGTGATCGGTACAGTCAATGGCGTAAACTTTACAGATGGATTGGATGGTCTGGCTTCGAGCGTGACAATTCTGGTTGCGACATTTTTTTCAGTGATCGCAGTCGGAACAGGTGCAGGTATCGCACCTGTAACATGTGCAGTTGTCGGTGCTCTGCTTGGATTTTTACTGTTTAACGTATATCCGGCCAGTGTATTTATGGGCGATACAGGTTCTCTGGCTCTGGGCGGTTTTGTTGCAGCAGCTGCATATATGATGCAGATGCCGATTTTCATCCTGATCGTCGGACTGATCTACTGGATAGAGATTATCTCCGTTATGATCCAGGTCACATATTTTAAGAAAACGGGCGGAAAGAGATTTTTCCGTATGGCACCGATCCATCATCATTTTGAACTTGGTGGCTGGTCTGAAACCCGCGTGGTTGCAGTATTTTCAATCGTGACAGCAATTCTTTGTCTGATTGCATATATTGGTATTGTATAGATAAAATAGACTTTTTAGAGAAAAATAATCTGGAGGAATATGGCAATGGAATTCACAGGGAAAAAAGTACTGGTATTTGGAACCGGTATCAGTGGCGTAGCGGCAGCAAATTTATTGGAAAATGCCGGAGCGGAAGTTGTTTTATTTGATGGAAATGAAAAACTTGATAAAGCACATGTACTGGAAAGTTTTGAGACAGAAAAGACACCGGAACTGTATGTGGGATCACTTCCGCAGGAAGTGGAACAATCCTTAGATCTGGTTGTATTAAGCCCGGGCGTACCTGTGGATCTTCCGATTGTAACCCGTTTGAAAGAGGCCGGACTGCCGATCTGGGGTGAAATTGAACTGGCATATCGCTGTAAAAGGGGTGATGTGCTTGCAATTACTGGTACAAATGGCAAGACAACTACGACAGCATTGCTTGGTGAGATTATGAAGACGGCATTCCCGCATGTGCATGTGGTAGGAAATATCGGTATTCCATATACCGGTGTAGTTGCAGAAGATACCGAAGATACGGTGACAGTTGCGGAAATCAGCAGTTTTCAGCTGGAAACAATTGATAAGTTCTGTCCAAAAGTATCAGCCATTTTAAATATTACACCGGATCATCTGAACCGTCACCACACGATGGAGAACTACATAGCTGCAAAACTCAGCATTGCAAAAAATCAGGGACCGGAACAGACTTGCGTATTGAATTATGAGGACGATGTACTTAGAGAGCGTGCCAGAGAATTATCCGCACATATCGTATTTTTCAGCAGTTTAAGAACGCTGGAAGAGGGTATTTATCTGGATGGTGACAAGATTATCTATGCGCATGATGGACGGAAAGAAGAAGTATTATCTACAGATGAACTGAATATCCTTGGTCGTCATAATCATGAAAATGCAATGGCTGCGACTGCGATGGCACTCAATTATGGTGTATCTATGGAGCACATCCGTCAGGCTCTGCGTTCTTTCCAGGCAGTAGAACACAGAATTGAGTATGTGACAGAGAAACGTGGTGTCCGTTTTTATAACGATTCCAAGGGAACAAATCCGGATGCAGCGATCAAAGGTATTCAGGCAATGGATCGTCCAACCTGCCTCATCGGTGGCGGATATGACAAACAATCCGAATATACGGAGTGGATCAATAGTTTTGACGGAAAAGTAAAGAAACTGGTGCTGATTGGACAGACCAGAGAAAAAATTGCTAAGGCGGCAGATGCATGCGGATTCCATGACTATGTATTCGCTGATAGCCTGCAGGAAGCAGTTGATATCTGTTATGAAAATGCCCAGAATGGAGATGCCGTGTTACTTTCACCGGCATGTGCAAGTTGGGGAATGTTCCCGAATTATGAAGTTCGTGGAAAAATGTTTAAAGAAATGGTTCATGCATTAAAGGAGTAATCGCATATGAGTGACCACAGAAACCGCACGAGAGTGGCTAGAACTTCGCAGAGAAGGGAAAGTGCCGGGACAACAAAATATTTTGATTATAGTCTGCTTTTTATCATTATCTTTCTTGTGGGCTTTGGTCTGGTCATGCTTTATAGTGTAAGTGCTTATGAAGGGCAGGATGTATTTCATGATCCGATGCATTATCTGAAGCGTCAGGCGGGCTGTGCAGCACTTGGATTTGTCGGAATGTTTGGAGTAAGTTATGTGCCTCAGCGCTGGATGAAAAAGCTTGCGTTTCCGGCATATGTTCTGTCATTTCTGATGTGTGGAGCAGTTATTCTCGTTGGTCAGAGTTCCAACGGATCCACACGTTGGCTGAAAATTGGTCCAATCCAGTTGCAGCCATCAGAAATTGCAAAAATTTCCATGATTTTGTTTATGGCACTTTTGCTTAGTAAGATACCAAAACAGGTAAAAGATTTGAAATCCATCATAAAGATATTGGCTTTTGTAATCCCAATGGCCGGTGTCATTGCAGTCAGCAACTTAAGTACTGCAATTATTGTGGCAGGTATTGCTGTGATCATGATATTTGTAGTCAGCCCAAAATACAAAGAGTTTATTATGCTTGGCGGAGTTGCGATAGTGTTGATGATAGTCGGAATCAATATGGCAGGATATCGTGCAGAACGTATCAAAGCATGGCTCCATCCGGAAGAATTTCCAGATAAGGCATATCAGACATTGCAGGGATTATATGCAATAGGTTCTGGTGGGTTGTTCGGAAAAGGTCTTGGAGCCAGCGTACAGAAACTTGGTTATGTTCCAGAGGCACAGAACGATTTTATTTTTACAATCATCTGCGAGGAGCTTGGACTGTTTGGAGCAATTTGTGTCATGCTGCTTTTTATACTGCTGTTGTGGCGGTGTATGGTAATTGCAAACAATGCACCGGATCTTTTTTCAGCATTGGTGGTTGTCGGCGTTATGGGACATATTGCGCTGCAGGTTGTATTGAACATTATGGTTGTGACAAACTGGATGCCAAATACAGGTATTATCCTGCCTTTTATCAGTTATGGAGGTACATCCATTGCAATCCTGCTCACAGAGATGGGGCTGGTGTTGAATGTATCACGGCATATTAAATTTGATGTCGGTCATCCGATGGAATAAAGGAAAGGCAGCAATCCGGGAGAGAGCAGTATGCGAAAAAAGAGAAGAAGAAAGAAAATCGGGCGTGTCATTTTGACCGCCCTTCTGATTATAGCATTAGTGACTGCATTAGGAGCAATCCTTGTGTGGAAAGTGTTTGTGGTGAAAAGTGTCACCGTAAAAGGAAACGAAATCTACAGTGACAAGCAGATTGAAGACTGGGTACTGGACAAGGAATATTCCTGGAATTCATTGTATGTCTACTTTGAAAATAAATTAAATAAGACAGAAGAAATTCCGTTTGTGGATTCATTGCAGATTCATCTGAAATCTCCACAGAAACTGGAAATTACGGTAGAGGAAAAGGGAATACTTGGTTACCTTTATGTGCCGTCCCTTGGAAAAAATGCATATTTTGACAAAGATGGTTTTGTAGTGGAAATTTCTTCCGAGATTATTGCAGGAGTTACTAAAATCAGTGGATTGTCCGTAGATACAGCAGAATTGTATAAGAAGTTATCGATTGGAGATAACAGTAAACTGCTTCGGACATTGTTGAATGTGACACAGCTGTTGAAAAAATATGAACAGATACCGGAGACGATTCTGATTGAAAATAGCAATGTATATCTGAATTATGGACAAATCCAGGTAAATCTCGGATCCGGTACAGATTTAAATGAGAAGATTTTGAGAATGGATCAGATTCTGCCGCAATTGGACGGTGCAAGTGGAATGCTGCACCTTGAAACCTGGTCAGACAACAATACCGATATATATTTCAGAAATGGAGAACTGATCGAGTTCCCGAACGATGTACAGACAGTACCTGGGCAGACATCCGCAGAGACATCGGAAAGTGGAGATCAGGCAGATACACAGCAGGATACGGGAGAACAGGTGGATGCATCCAGTGATGGAACCAGTGACCAGGCAGCAACACAGGACGCAGCCGGGGAAAATTCCGGTGAGCAGACAACTGCACAGGATGAAACCACTACAGATACTGGGGAAGGTCAGTAAAAAATCCGATTTATAGGTATTTTATAGTTGATTATTTCCAGAAAAAAAGATATTATAAAAGATATAGTAACGAAAATGGCAGAAATGTTATGAAATATAAATAGAAGATATTCCGTTTCAGGGATAAAAGGAGGATTATCGTGGTTGAAATCATGTCAATAGGGGCTGAATCCAGCGCAAAAATAATTGTAATCGGAGTTGGCGGTGCTGGAAATAATGCCGTCAACCGAATGATAGATGAGAAAATTGGCGGTGTTGAATTCATCGGAATCAATACAGACAAGCAGGCACTTACTTTATGTAAAGCACCGACACTGATCCAGATTGGTGAGAAACTGACGAAAGGACTTGGTGCAGGAGCTCAGCCGGAGATTGGACAGAAAGCTGCAGAAGAGAGTGCAGAAGAACTGACAGCAGCCATCGAAGGTGCTGATATGGTATTTGTAACATGTGGTATGGGTGGCGGAACAGGTACAGGTGCCGCTCCTGTTGTGGCAAAGATTGCCAAAGATATGGGAATCCTTACAGTAGGTGTTGTTACAAAACCGTTCAAATTTGAAGCAAAGACACGTATGACAAATGCAGTTCATGGGATTGAAAATCTGAAAGAGAGCGTAGATACACTGATTGTTATTCCGAATGACAAACTTCTTGAGATTGTTGACAGAAGAACAACTATGCCGGATGCATTAAAGAAAGCAGATGAAGTATTACAGCAGGCTGTGCAGGGAATCACAGACCTGATCAATGTACCGGCACTGATCAACCTGGATTTTGCAGATGTACAGACTGTCATGAAAGACAAAGGCCTGGCTCATATCGGTATCGGTGCAGCT
>CAKREL010000019.1 GCA_934317205.1 uncultured Eubacterium sp. | reverse complement strand
CTTTTGCAAATGTGACGCTGCAGGACAGTGAAGATAAGGAGAGGGGACAGTGGAGTTTTCCATTGACCTATCAAGATAATAAATACACACTTGTATTAGATGCAATGATGTCAGCAAAAGTACAGGCTTTACTGGAATCAAGAGAAGGTACAGATGATTACAATGCATTACAGCGGACGATGAGCACAAGCATCTGTCGTCTGGCTTCAGTAAATGGAGCAGATCTGACAGAAACACAGGATCTGAAAAAACCGCAGGATATTTATGCGACGGTGAAGGCAATTTCTTATGCGGGAACAGACAGCAGTAATTCAGTCACGAGAGAGTATCGTTCCAGTCAATCTGTAACATCCAATGATGCAAACACGATGTTTGCGGATAAAACCAATGGAAATAAAGTGAAAATAGCAGCATTTCGTCATCTCTCCAATATGCGTTATTATGATGCAGATATTGATGCAGATTTCGAGCTGACAAATAAAAATATGGACTGGACTTCTGTGGGAACCGGTGTGTATGATCTGACTGCAGATGAGCAGGAGACAGCGGGGGCAACCGTGGAAAAGCTGGCGTGGAAAGAAAACTCTGCGGATGAGGCAGCAGATTTTCCAACCATTGCAGTACTTCCAAAAAAGCATACGCTGCAGGGACATGGTAAGAAAACATATGTGTCCAATCTGCGTTTGGGTGAAACGTCCATTGTGGATGATGAGACGGTACAGCAGCTGGCTGATGCCTCTGCTGCTTCTAATCTAAAAAAGACAGAATATCTGGGTCTGTTTGGAGAGCTGGAAGGAACGGTTACAGATTTTGTGCTGCGCGAACCAAGTATTACATTTGGTGTGTCAACTGGACAGGAAAATGAAGTACATACTTACACGCAGTTGAAAGGCATTGGTATCCTTGCAGGACGCAGTGCGGGCGTGATCAAACATACAGAGATTACGTCTGTGGCAGATAATAACTCAGTGCAGAATGCAAAGACAGTAAATGTTTCACTTGAATCGGCAGTGCTGTCTGCAAATGGAAATACACAGATTGCAGCAGTGGGTGGAGTCGTTGGTATTCTGGCAGATACGGACAAGGATGGAAATCTGACTGCATCAACAACCGGAAAAATAGAAGATGTAACGATGGAAGGGGCAGTGGAAGCGCATCTTCCTACTATGAGTGGGGCAGCCAATACAGGTGATTGTGAAAACTATGCCTTAGGAATCGGCGGAATCGCAGGATATGCGAAACTGGAGAGCAAAGAAGAGAAAAGTGTACTTCTTTCCTGCCGGAATCATGCCGGGGTATCCGGCAATTATATGACCGGTGGAATTGTTGGCATGATTGACGGAACTGCAGACACATTTGATCAAAAAAAATGGGAATCTGAGGCGGCAATCAAAGACAGTTCAAATACAGGACTGATTCTTTGTACATCAGCGGCAACAGATTCTGTCAATGGAAATTATTTTGGCGGAATTGTTGGATATGCATATCGAACATTGGTTTATAATTCTACCAGTGCATCCGGACGGTCTTCCAGTTTTTCCTATAATAAAAATAAGAAAGCGTTGTTGAAAGGCCAGTACGTGGGTGGCATTGTCGGCTATGGCAATCACAGTTTGATAGCAAACTGCGGAACGGAAAGCAATGGTTATATTCTTGGCGCTAAATATGTCGGTGGAATTGCAGGCGGGCTTGGTGGAAATATCAGTGATGCAATCCAGGCTCAGCTGCATGAGAGCGTCTCTGTTACAACAAACCGGAGCTATGTTATTGGAAATGAATATGTGGGTGGAATTGTCGGTTATAATACAAAAGATGTTGTTTTATCTAATTGTATCAACAATGGCGTAGTAGCTGGGACTAAAAAAGAAAATGGAGAGGGCGGACGTTATGTTGGTGGTATCGTTGGATATAATGCCAACGGTGCGAGAATCAGTGACTGCGCAAGTTATCTGTCTGATTATGGCAATTCTATTTTTGATATGGTCGTCAATACCTGGGATGCCCGAAGCGACTATGTTGGAGGAATTGTCGGATATAATAATGGTGAGATCGAGTTTTCGGATGAGAGTCAGGCCATCATGGTGAAGTCAGTATCCAGTATTGTAGTTGGGAACAACTATGTTGGAGGGATAGCCGGGTTCAATGATGTGAAAGCTACACTTGATGTAAATTATACGCTCATCGGAGGCCAGATTTATGCCTATGAAAAATGTGCGGGAGGTGCATTTGGATTTAATGCTTCTGTGGATTCAGCACAGCAGACATTGACAGTAAAACCACAAAGTGTGCAGGGACGATACTTTGTTGGTGGAGTGATTGGTGCAAATGTACTGAATATCAGGGAAGATACAGAGATATCAGCTCTGCGTGCGGATAATATGCTCGGAACGATTACCGGAGAAGCTTTCTGCGGTGGAATTATTGGTTATCAGAGAACTTATACAGAAAGTCAGATTCCGACCGCTGATGTAGAAAATGATGAGGGAATCCGTACATCTGTAGAATTAAATGTGGCACAGATACTGCCAGAACTTTATTCGGCGACGAATGTACCGACAGCGGTCATGGAATCTGCAAATCCATATACGCTGACGATTTCAACAAATGGAAATACCGCCAGTGATTTAAAGATAAATACAAATAATATTCCGATTCAGACAGTCATGTATTCCGGTGGTGTGCTGGGTTACTGTGAAAAGAACAGTAAAATCCAGATTAAGAACTGTAAAAATGTGGGAAATATTACATTTGCATCGGAACTGTCAGGAAAGACAGATGTATCTGATGGAGCAGTGAAACTGGGAACATATGGAGCCAGTGGCGAGATACCGAAACTCCTTTCAGAAGATGCCAAGAACCTGAAACTGCATTTTATCGGTGGTATTACAGGTGTTGCACTGGAAAATGAAACGATTACACATTGTACCAATACCGGATCACTTTCTGGGTTTACCGGAAGTGGCGGTGTGGTTGGCCTGAATGCAGGAACTGTGACAAAATGTGAACTTAGTGAACATTTTGGAAATGCAGCACTGGAATATGTGGGTGGAATTGTTGGTATCAACAGCAATGGCGGAACTGTAATGTTTTGTACAACTGCATCAGGTAAAACAATTGCAGGAAGGGATCATCTTGGCGGAATCGCTGGATGGAACCTGCAGGGCGGTATTCTTTTTGAAAATACAAATAATGCCACTGTAAATGCTTCTGGAGCGGATGAAACCGGATTTGCATCAGTTGGTGGACTTGCCGGGCAAAACAGTGGTGAAATCCAGCTTTCAAAAGATGACAGTTCATCTGGTCATTTGGTTTCCGGTATGAGAGGAGCCGGTGTCGGCGGTGCTGTTGGTATTAATGAGACTGGTGGAAGTATTCTAGTTAGTGGAAATGCTGATGGAAATAGTGAAATTGTAGTTGTTTCAGATAAAGTGACAGTGCAAGGCTACGAGAAAGTCGGTGGAATTGTCGGTATCAATCATGGGCAGATCAAACGCTCCACGGATAATAGATTATATATTACTGCGAAGGCGAGAAGGGTACAGGCTTCCCATGGAACCGTCGGTGGAATCGCCGGCGTGACGGATGGAACGATTCAGTATGCGGTGAACCGTTGCGACAATGTCAGTGCCGATGCGGGAAATGCAGGCGGAATCGTGGCAGAAACGACGAATCCAAAGGCTGTTATCCAAAACTGCAATAACTACGGAAATGTCAGAAGCAGTGACGGTTATGCTGGAGGAATTGCGGCAACAAACGCTGGCAGGATCGAGTATTGCAGAGTCAATGGAAACAGCATTTACGATAATGTGGAAATTTATAGTCTGGATGTAAATGCCAGCGGAGCCATTGTTGCGACGAACAGCGGAATGATTACAGACAGCATTCCGGGAAATTCGGTAGTATTATGCGGTAATGCAACTGTATTTGGTGGAATTGCGGGGGAAAATACCGGCATGGTTACATCTACGGCAGCTACTGCCACCGGAACCAGTGCATTTGATCTGAAATATATGCCACAGATTAAAGCAAACAAGGGGAATCTGACCGTTGGCGGCGCAGTTGGTTCTAATGCAGGTGTTGTGTCAGGTATTGTCGCAAGCAATTTGACGTTTGATAACTTCAGCGGTTATCAGTATCTGGGAGGAATTGTTGGCAGCAATGGAACATCTATCCGTTTGAATGCAGATACTGATTATCAGGTGAAGGTTACAGACTGCAGCTTTAATGGAACGATAGCAGAAAAAGTAAATGCCGGTGCAGCCGGAAATTGCTATGGTGGCATTGCGGGCATCAACTATGCGGAATTAAGTCATAACGTGGTTACTCAGATCCGTATGGATATTCAAGGTATCTATACGGCTACCAGTACAAGTACTACAGCACAGAAAGAAGCAATGGCGAGCCATGCAGGTGGAATTGTTGGTAAAAATGAGACAAATGCGTTGATTGACAGTTGTATGCTTGCGGATAATAGCAAGAGTGTACTGCAGGCTAAATATGGTATGCTTGGCGGCGTGACTGGATTTAACAAAGGAACGATCCGGATGTCCGGAAGCAACAAGACATCATTGATCATGACAGCGGAGACAATGGCAGATGTGTCAGCCTTGGTAAATGCAGCGCATGATGTACAGAAAGGAAATCTGTCACCGGATACGAAACCGGTAGAATGGGTAGACGGAAACTCGCATTATGAAATCGAAAATTCTGTTTATCATAATTCAAAAACGACGATTTCACAAGACCGTATGAACTTGAAAATGACGGCAAACGGCAGTATCGGAGGCATTACGGCCTTTAACAGTACAGACGGTGTGTTAAATGGATGCGTTTCAGGTAACTGGTTTATCTTGAATCGTTCAGAAGCAGTTGGTGTTGGTACCGGTGGTGTGATCGGTATGAATGAGTCAGAGAAAAGCTTAGCTTGTCTGGTCAATGGGGCTTTTGTCGGACGCCAGGTGTCTGCCGGCACTTCAAAAAAAGCAGGCGAAGATGGTCAGACAAACCGTTTCGCAGGCGGAATCATTGGAAATCAGAATACTTCTACCGGAAATGACTGGACACTTGAAAAATGTATTAATTTTGGTACCGTTTATTGTTATCGTTCTCATTATTCCGGAGGAATTATAGGACAGTGGACAGCAGCTGGTGGTACGATTTCGGATTGTAGGAATTATGGTAATCTTCAGACTTCACTGCAGCTTGGCTGGAGTGGAGCGTCTGGTGGAATTGTTGCACAGTTGTATTATGCATATGAAGATAATGATTACAATATCATCGGTTGCGAAAATCATGGTAATCTGTATATGAGAAAAGGAGCCAGCCTGTCATCTGGTTCTTACGGAGCAAATGACAGTGCTGGTATTCTTGGTAATGTTACTACCTATAAAGTAAATGATGCGGATAAAGGACAGGAATTTACGATTCGCATTCTGGATTGTGTAAATGGCCCTGATGTAGAAATTTATTCTTCATCCATGGCTTCCGGTATTTTTGGATTCCTTTCCTGTGACAATGTACCGACAAGCAGTAATGGATCTGAAGTGGTAACATCTACTCAGCGCGTAAAACTTCAGGTGGAGCGCTGCAGGAATTTTGCTGAAAAGTTACAGGGAAGCCGGTTTTCTGGCGGAATTATTGGTGCACGTTATACTGAGCGTGGATGGAGTAATACAATTGTAAATGACTGCTATTCAGTAAATGTATATGGGTATAAACCGACGAATAGCCCAATTTATTCAACCGGAAATAATCAGGGAGGAACAGCCGGAAATATACAAGACAGCAATAACCGAAAAAATAATTTCTTTATTGATGGACTTGGTCCTCAGAGATATGGATCTGATGCCGGATTTTATTATAATAAATTTGTCCTTGGAAAATTGGATGAAAATGGGAATGTCATCAGTCGTGGAAGTGGAGAAGTGAATGTTCCTGTCACCCGGAGAGGCAATGTACATTGGGGTGATTATATTAGCAATATCCATTCGGTAGCGGTTGAAAGAACAGAAAGTAGCTATAAATATGCCTTTGCAGAGATTTATAGCGGCATTGATACTATTGGAAGCGATTGTTTCGTTGATTCTGATGGATATATTGTAGCTGCGGACAAAACAACAAGAATTGGTCAGATTTTGTTTTATACAGGAAATGAGGACCATCATTGGAATGATAATGTGTACAAAAAATGTACAGAAAATCCAGATCTTGAGAACGATGAGATTTATAATCAGTCTCGTGAAAGTTATCGACGCCTGGAAGGTATTTTGCTGACAGACAGTCAGAAACAGCTTTTGGCTCCTGTTTCTGCAAAAGCGACTGTGGCAGATGGTAAGATCAGTATTTCTGTGACACCGGGTAATCTGCCAGCAGATCCTGCGACGAAATGTGATCCGTTTGCATATCTGGTGAGCATTACGGGCAGCAATGGACAGAGTGCAACCCAAATGATCTACACAGAAAACGAAAGTTTTGATATTCCTTCAGGATTATCAGGAAAATTGAATATTTCAGTTCAGTCGGTCAGCATGTTCGAGGATGTGGAAAAATCAGTGCCAACAGAAGCCAGTGTTATCCAGAGTGGGGCTATTCTTCCAAGCCCGGAAGTCCGGGCAGAACTTGTAATGGTACCGGATGGCTATATGCTTAATGGAGAAAAGGTTTTTTACTATTATCAAGTGAGTTTGAACAATCTTGAGGAGTATGAACAATATTCTGGCTGGAAAGTGAATATTTATCTAAATGCTTATGGAAAAGATAAAAATGTGGTATTAAGTGCTGATAATCCAGCAGGTATTCTGCCAATAAATTTTGATAGTAAAAAGAATAAGAAAGATAATACTTATCAGATGATTGCACAGGCTTTGCATGGTAATACAGATTATGAGGATTCACCTGTAATTTCAACATCTGCATATATGCCATTGTTCCAGGCATTCATTGGTCTGGATACTCCATATAAATGGAGCACTGATAATCTGAGCCATATAGCAAAGACAAGTTATTCAATCTCAGGAAATACACTGGATACACTCAGTGTGGATGTGACAATTGATGATACAAAAAATGCAGAGATACTGGAAGTAAATCCGATTTACCGCGCAGAATTGCTTGGCGACTGGACCGATGCCAAAGGAACTGTTCATCAAGATATTGTATTTGCAAAGACAGATATGATGACGGTATCCAGCGGAAGTGTTACTGCTCATTTTACAAATTTACCGGAATATCTTGGAAAGGCGCAGAATCTGCATGTCAGATTGTGGTATGCGCAGACTGGCCTTGGACCGGTATATCTGTATCATGATACAGACAGTAAGCCAAAGAGTGGTGCAGTTACAGAGCTGAAAGGATTCAATGCGGATGGTACGGAGCAGTGGGGATATAGTTACAGTGTGGCAGTTCGAAATAACTGGCAGGATTTTAAGCCATACCAGACAGTTTCCGGTAAGTTATTTGACTGGCTGCCCGCTCCAGAGATGGATCAGGCAGATGGAAGCAGTCTGACACCGTCTTATGACAGTGAGAATCAGATGCAATATATATTCTCCTGGGACAAAGATATATCGGATAAAGAAAATCCGACGTATGAGATCGTTTTGACCGGTATTGATGCAGATGGCAAGGAAGTTACAATAGATACTGGTGATTACACTGGTGGCAGAACCTTTACCATTAACGGAGAGGACTGGAATTATACGCGGGTTCGCCTGAAAGTTACCCGAATCGGTGATGCATCGAAAAAGCAGATCGGACTTTCCTCAACTGCGACTTATTCAGTGGCACAGAGACTGGAAAAACCGGGACAGGCTTCTGTGACGAATGTGGATCATAATGAGTTGAATTATAAAGTAATCTGGCCATGTATTCCAAATGAGGATTATTGTGCCGGTTATCAGATTTATGTACGTGCGTATGATACATCCGGAAATCTTGGAATTGCAGAAAAAGTTGGCTCTGTGCAGAAAGCAACAGGTGCAGCAACCTATTCTCAGATTGTAAATCTGGAAAAATATGCAGGTGAGAGAATTACTGTGTATGTGGTTGCACAATCCAGTAATGCAAATATATTCATAAACAGTGCGGCGGGAGTTTCCTGTGAACTTCAGGTTCCGTCGCGTATTGCACAGCCAAATGTATCATGGAACGTAAACTGGGCTTTTGACAAAGCAAATCCGATGGAAGCGGCAAGTTTTCTGTCAGGTGGTCTGAGAGTTGGGCTGTCAGCGGATCGTGCAAGCATTCCGCCGGGAGGAAGTGCATACCTGCTGCGTGCGTATGTATATAACAGTGCAGGAGAAGCGGCAAAAGCGACAAGTTCAGACCCTGGCGCCTATATGGCTGTTTATCCGGCTGGTGATGTACCAGTACAAATGGATGTATCAAACGCACAGACTTATTATCATATAGTAACTGATCTGTCCATCCAATACGCTGGAAAATGGGTTGTATTTTACGCCAGAATATCATCCGGCGCCGGAAGTGTAAGTTCGTTGTGGACCAGATCCCCGGATGTATATCAGCTTCCATATGTGAAATTGGCACAGCCGGTGGTTACCTCAGACAGCCTGAGGGATACTGTTGCGGCGACCGTCCAGACAACGCCGAACGTATCGGGCAGTGTGCAGAACTGGACAGCACTACATACGGCTCTTTCCTGGGACAGCGTAGATTGTGCAGATATGTACAGCGTGGATCTGACAGGACAGATGACAGATCCGGCATCTGCAACCGGAACGAGAGCACTGAATGGTCAGCTTCGTATTTTGGAAAAAACAGATGCGGCCGGAAATAAAACGGCGGAAGTACAGCAGTATGTATATCGCAAAATTCAGGACCAGACAGACCAGACGGCAGAAAAGTGGCAGTACATCTGGGAGACAGTATCGAAAAATACGGAGACCTACCCAAGTGGAACGCCGGAAACGGCAAAAGTGCACACGTATGATCTGAATGCTTACAGTGTGGCCGTATCGTCCAATTATAAGGCAGACAGCGGAGCAACTTATTATTATACATTAACGCTGACTGCACAGCTGACAGTTCAGCTTCAGGGTGATGGAACACTTCATTATGTACTGAAATTGCCGGATGTGGAAAAATTGACAGCAGTGGATGGAAGCAGTGTGACACATGCAAACTTTGCGGTGACTCAGAAAGCATCTTTCCAGGCAGATGTACAGAAAAATCTGACTGTGACAGTAAGTGATGCTTATGCTGCATCAGACACATATGAGATCAGCTGGAATAATTAATGGAATCAGCACAAAAATGGTGCAGACCGGAGGAACTATTTATGGAATGGAAAGGCTGGCAGCAGCTTCGGCAAAATAAGAAAAACGGGATATCGATGGTTGTTGTGATCTGTGTATCAGCATTTTTTGTAGCCTTTGCCGCTGCAATCCTTTATACGGCCGGACTTCTGACGGCGCAGTCAAATCTGCGCCTGAAGGAAGAACGGTGCAATCAGCTGGCGACTTCTGCCGCGCAGGTATTAAATGAAGAGTTACTGAAATATGATAACAGAAGCAGTGACGGTTCACAGAATCAGACATTTTATGCGTTTGCAAACAAATTTTTGGATGACACACAGTATCTAGATTACAGTGAGGACTATCCGGATGCATCGAAATATAATTTTCTGGTGAGTGATACGAATCTTGAAAATCTGGCGGAGGCAGCATCCCTGCCTGCCGGATATGGAAATATCCGAATCACACTGTCCAAAGAAAAGAACAGTGCAGAGACAATGGATTCAGTGAAAACCGGTGAGTTAGATATTGCAGCGGCGGGCACAAATTATCAGACAGAGATTGACCGCATCCGAAATACTACGGTGCGTGAATACAATCTGATCGTTGAGGTGACTGCTTCCTGTGATGATACTACCTATACCTGCAAAACAGAGTACAGCCGGGAAGAAAAGTACGAGGTAAAGTTTTCTCATAATGGAGTGGACATTGTCTGGGATGGCAGTAAGTGGCACAAAAATAATACCAGCGGAGAGATTTATACACCAGAAGGATCCGAGGCAATCAAATACGAATTCCTGCCGCAGACAACATCGTGTGTATTTCATGAAAATGTTCATGCGGATACGACGCAGGGAGGAGGTACAGATAGCGAATGATGAAGTTACATAAGATCAGGAAAAAATCAGGGGAAACTCTGGTGGAAGTGGTTGCAAGTATGTTCATTTTTCTGATTCTCTTTGGAATCCTGCAGGGGGCAATTTCTTATAGTCATGCCTCGATGGAACAAAACAAGCAGATTCGTGCACAGAATGCAGAAATCATCAAGAATCTGGCATCGGCAGAACAGACCCCAGGAAGTGATCAGACGCTTCGGTTTGTGGCAACCACACCGGAGATGGACCGGATTGGAAATCAGGTATTTTCCGTAGATTTGAATCTGGCATCCAAACAGGTTAGTTATACCGATTCCAAAGGAGCAAATCAAATCATTACTTTTTATACCTATGGTCTGCCTGGTACATCAGAAACTCAGGCAGCAGGAGGTACCACGCAATGAAAAAGCTGAGTTTTTATGTAAAAAAGATGAAGCGGAAACTGAAGGAACGAAGTGGTACGACATTGGTGGAAACGATTGTTACGTTATTGCTCATCAGCATTATGATGGTGATGGCGGCATCAGCGTTAAGTTCGGCCGCAAAGATTTTTGTCCGTGAACAGAAGATGCAGTTTGCGCAGTCAATTCTCGATACAGTTATGACCGAATTGCGTGGTTTGACTGCAGATGCAAACGGATACATTAAAATTTATGAACAAAATGACAAAAAATCAGAAAAAATTACGGATATGACTGGAAAAAATTCAGGAAATATATTAGAATTTATGAATGAAGATGGGTACGTAGTGCTTATATCGGCCGATGGCTGTGATGCAACGAAGTTGCAGATCGGAAGTCAGAATTCCGGGATGGCTGAAGCGGTACCGGCCGGACAGTTGCTGACGCGTTATTATTTTTGCAATAATGGAAAATATCGTTACAGCGAAGATGGAGTTCCGGTCGCCCGTGCGGTGTCCACTGTGTTTGGCGAAGGTTTCTATATGGGAAACTATCTGGAAGTGACCTGGGCTTTTCCGGATGGAATCAATGCGGGAACTGCAGTAAACCAGATTACAGCAACGGTGACGTTGTACAGTGATCCGGAACGCACACAGGCCGTGGCTGCCGATACGGAAATTCTTCAGTTTCGTCATATGCCTGTACGAAACGACAATGTGACTACTATGGAGGACTGAAAAATTCAAGTCGAACGCACGTGAGACTTGGTGCGTGATTCTGGTCAGCGAAAGCTGACATATTCTTCTCAGAATCACTGCACATCCTCGCGGAGCGTTTATCTCAGTCGGAGATTGTACTCTCACTGAGAAAGACTTGTTATTACTCACCACTTGCAGAAGTGGGAGTCTTCTCGACTGAGATAAAAAGCATGAATGCAAAGGGGAGAAAGAGAAATGGTTACAAAATTATTTGAATTGAGAGACAGAAAATTCAGGGAAAACAAAAAGAGAGGATTCACCTTAGTAGAACTGATCGTAGTTCTGGTGATTATTGCGATTCTGGCGGCTTTACTGATTCCGACACTGACAGGATATATTAATAAGGCCAAAGAGAAAACAATTGTGGCTGAGACGCGACAGTGTGTGATGGCCGCACAGACGCTGGTGGATGAGGAATACGGAAAGTTGGATTTACAGGAAGCAACTGTAAATGTATACGAAGCTATCAGTATCGGTTCGTTTGGCAATGGAAAAGTAAAAATTCCTGTTGAGGATGTGGCAGAACTGGCAGAAGTTTCGGCAGATCATATCAAAGCTGCAACTGTATATGCAGGAAAAGTAGTTATGCTTCAGTATGAATCAGATGGAAAAACATGTATTTATGAAGTAGAACATACAGGAAGTGGAACAACTTTAAAATATGGATCAAAAGGAACCTATAATATACAATAGAAGATGATTTGGTTATGAGCAGACAGGGTGAGTGGATCGGTTAATATTCACTTAACTGTTTCGATATCTGTGGTATGAACGCTGCACCGAGGCGTTGATATAAATATTTTTTTACAAAGGAGAGTATGAGAAATGATTGCAAAATTATTCGAATTAAGAGACAAAAAACTCAAAGAAAACAAGAAAAAAGGATTTACGCTTGTAGAGCTGATCGTAGTTCTGGTAATCCTTGCAATTTTAGCAGCTTTATTAATCCCGACACTGACAGGATATATTAATAAAGCAAAAGAGAAATCTATCATAGCTGAGACACGTCAGACCGTAATGGCAGCACAGACATTAGTTGATGAATATTATGGTACATTAACATTGAATTCATCAACTACAATTTCTGTCGGAGATAATGAAAAAGACACCGTGTCAGACAGTGCAATTGTAATCGCAAAAGCTTCCATTGCAGATCTTGCAGAAGTAAAAGCTTCTTGTATTAAGTCTGTTACGGTAGAAAATGGAAAAGTAACTGCTGTACAGTATGAAAATCAGGGAAAAACTTGTTATTACACAGCGGGAGCAACTGGAGAAAAAGGTACATATTCTTTTACAGCCCCAAACAATTCAAAACCAGACGGTAAATAAAATACAAAAAGAGGTAACCATATGCCAGTCAGGATTCCAAAGAAGATAAAAATTAAATACAACTGGATCAGGCTGGCTATTTACCTTCTGATCATAATTCTGCTTGCGATTGTGTTAGTAGTTCCTGGGGTGCTCCGGATAATGTACCGGGCTGATTCCCAGGTCGCTATGGGGAATGCCAGATCGGTGCGAATGGCAGCCCAGGTAATTGCAACACAGCAGTATGGCAGAAATGAGGCTTTCTGCGATGTCACCCGGGAGGGAGGCATCGCAGATGGTTTATATGAAGAAATTTTACAGTTAAGTGAAGTGCCTGGAGATTTTTGGATTCTTCAGGTGGAAGAGGACGGATATACAGTTTGTCGATTTGTTTATCGGGAAGGTGAATACACGGTCTGGTATGATGCGGATGCAGAGGACAGATACACTGTGTATCATGAAAAAAGCATGATCAATACCGGAGAATAAAATGTTAGCAGTAGTAGAAGTGATAATATATGTGATACGGTTCTTTTTTGGAGCTTGTATCTTCAGTTTTTTGAATGTAGTAATAGACAGGATGCCCCGTCAGGAAAGTGTTGTTAAGGGGCGGAGCCATTGTACCAATTGTGGCAGGGAACTGAAAGGATTGGAGTTGGTTCCATGTATCAGTTATCTTTGTCTTGGTGGAAAGTGCAGAACCTGCGGGGTGAAGATCCCCTGGAGAGATTTTCTGGTGGAAGTAGCCGGAGGCGCAGCATTTATCGGCTGCGGAATATATTTTGGCTGTGGACTTTCGGGAATTATTTCCCTGAAAGGCGCAGTGATTTTTGCTTATTTGGGAATATTGCTTGTGGTAGCCCTGATTGATCAGGATACACAGATGATATATGATAGATTTCACATAATGATCCTTGTTTTGGCGGTGTGTGCAGTATGGCTGTTTCCGGAGCATGGAATTGGAAGCCGTCTGTTGGGGGCTGTGGTGATTTCAGTACCAATGCTGATATTGGCGCTGATCATTCCGGGAGCTTTTGGGGGCGGAGATATTAAATTGATGGCCGCATCGGGACTGTTCCTTGGAACGGGAGCTACCGTATGTGCCATGTTTATCGGGCTTCTTACCGGAGGCGGTTATGGAGCTTTTATGTTGTTAAGTGGAAAATTGAAAAGGAAAGATCATTTTGCATTCGGTCCGTTCCTGGCTGTGGGACTGGCTGTTTCTGCATTTGTGGGAGACCGTATTGTAAAATGGTATCTAGGAAAATTATAGACAGAAAGGAATTCAGAAGATGGCACGTTTTCGATATGTCGCAAAAGACATGAAAGGAAAGAAGCATAAAGGAACGGTGGAGGCGGCTGCTGAGAATGCCCTACAGCAGCAGTTGCGTGAAGACGGACTTTTTCTGATCAGTGCAAAAAATCTAACGGAGAGCCGTGGTTATCAGAAATTAAAGGCAAAACAACTTGCGGTATTCTGCAGGGAGCTGTCAACGTTACTGGCTTCCGGGGTGACACTTGTAAGGGCACTTGATATTATTTCAGAGCAGGAGGGAATCACAGCGGGCGAGCGTGTGATCTATAAAGATATCCTGCAGGATCTGAAGAAAGGTATTCCATTATCAGAGGCAATGGAGACGAAGAAATGTTTCCCGGATCTGATGATCGGAATGATTCGTTCCGGCGAGGGAAGTGGTAACATTGATCAGGTGACCGGACGACTGGCAGTTCAATATGAAAAGGATTATAAGCTGACGCAACAGGTACGGTCAGCGATGACATATCCGTGTATTTTACTTATTTTGTGTGTGGCTATCGTTATTTTGATCGTGACATTTATTTTGCCACAGTTTCAGTCATTATTTGACCAGCTGGATCAACTGCCGTGGATGACAACGGTATTGATCAATTGTTCGGATTTTCTTACGAAACGCTGGTATATAGCACTGATCATCGTATTTGCCATTGTTATGGTAATTCGCCTGATCGCAGGCATTCCGGGGGTACGCAGAGCACTGGATCGTGGAAAAGTGAAGATGCCTTTGTTTGGCAATTTGTTTCAGGTTATCTATACGGCACGTTTTGCGCGCACACTAAGCAGCCTTTATACAAGTGGAATGCCGATTGCTATGGCTATCGCAACTGCTGGAAAAACTATTGGAAATGCCTATGTGGAAGAACAGTTTGGTGATGTGGTTTCGAAGGTGCGCAGCGGTGTTCCATTGTCTCAGGCTCTGCATCGGGTGGATGGTATTCAGAAGAAACTGGCAAGTACGGTACAGATTGGTGAAGAGAGTGGCCGGTTGGATCTGATGCTGGATTCCATCGCGGCAACGCTGGAAGATGAGGCAGAGCAGGCGACCAAGCGTATCGTAACGCTGATGGAGCCTATTTTGATCATTGTTATGGCTGTGGTCGTTGGATTTATCATGATGGCGGTAATGCTGCCAATTTATGAATCCTATTCAGCTATCGAGAATTCATAAAACGGATACACCAGAATGTACTTTCGGAATTTTTTATTTAAAAGATTCCGGGAGTACGTCAGATAAAATGGAGGATAAATACAGATGAGTGATACAGTAATAGTAATACAGGACGAGTGTATCCTTGTTGCGTCCGGAAAAGCCGGAAAGCCGCCAAAGGTGCAGGAGGTCGAGAGGATTCCACTCAACGGATTCGGGAATGTTATCGAGCTTTGGAAGGAAGCACTTCGGGAATATGCACAGAAGCATCATCCTGGACCGGTGAAAATGGTGTTTCCGTCTTCTTATAGTTCCAGCCGTATTACACAGATCCCATATGCAACCGGAAAAGAACTGACCCGCATGGCAGAAAACATTGTGGCTGAGACGGAAGGAGATTCCGTTATGGATTATTCTGTAATTTCGGCTGATCGAAAAAATGGTGTTACCCTTTGCTGTGGAAGTGCCGATGATGCAATCATTACACAGGTAGTAGAATTCTGCCGCGAGATTGGACTTCCAATCCGTGAGATTACCGTCTATGTCGAGGGATATCTGCGGGTGATGGCGCATCAAAAAAGCCATAGCCGTGAGACAGCCATTTACCTGCTTTTTGAAGAAAACAGTGTGACAAGTCTGTTGTATCGGGAAGGGATATATCTGTACTCTACAAAGAGCCGGATTTTCAGTGAACGCGGTACTTTGGATTTTGGAACAGAGATTGTACGCCTGATTTCCGGTATTTTACAGTTTTATGCAACAACGAAGTCTGAGGTCCCAATCACAGATGTTTATTATGCCGGCTGCCAGCCTGACGATTTTGAGGTCAGTGTGGATGGGATTCATAACATGCAGCTGGAAGCACATCCGTTGAAGATTGACCTGAATTTTACTGCAACGGAAAATGCGGAGGACTGGCTGGCCTGTATCGGTGCTCTGATGAAAGAAAAAACGAAAGGGATTAATCTGTATCAGGTATGGTGCCGCGCTCATGAAGAGGGAATGGTGAAAACAAAAAATACTGCGAAGCAGATTATATATCCGGTGATTATATTTGGAATTTGTGCAGCGGTATACGCGGGGCTGTCAGTATGGAATCTGGCAGAAGAACATAAGGCAGCTGCCATTGAGGACTGGATCAATGATTCCCAAGTACAGGAAGAATACAGTAAAGCACTTGCAAAAGAGACAGAGAGTGAAAAACTGGCAACACAATTGAGTCAGGTAGCGCAGATGAAACAGAATCTTGATACATATCCGGATCTGACAGAGGAAATGCTGGAAAAAATCGTGGATGTAGGCGGTAATGATATGTCTGTGCGTGTACAGTCACTGGATATGTCGACCGGTACGCTGACTTTTCATGCAGTGAGCCGTAAAGTTATTGACATCCCGAATTATATTCAAAAGCTGGATGATACCGGATTGTTTGATTCTGTGAATTACAGTGGTTACAGTTATGATGGCGGAGAGTATTCCCTGATGCTTTCCTGTGTATTGAAAGCAGAAGAAGCCGGAGGTGAGCAGTAATGAAAATCAGTATGGAATTAAGACCGAAGGATATTTTTCTTTTGAAAGTTCTGGCCTGTGTGCTGGTAGCATTTTTTATGATCCGTTTTCTGATTTTCCCAGCCATAGATAAGCATATGGATCTGGCCGATCAGCGGACTGAGCTGGAAACAGAACAGCTGGAAATGCAGGATGTAATGGATCGGACAGGCAGTTTTGATGTGAAGATCGCAAAGCAGCAGGAAGTGTTGCAGGCTACGAAAGAAGGCTATTATGATCTGCTGGAAAATCGACAGGTAGATGAACTGGTTACGGGAATCGTGCTAGACCATAATCTGTTCCCGGTGTATCTGAATATTACCGGGACAGCTCCGGGGATTCCGTCTGCATATGTATTATCAGAAGTGAATAATGCAGAGGCAACAACGGATACAACGGATGTGGAAAGCACAGAGGCAGAGGATACTTCGGACAGTGCAGAAACTGCGCAGGAAGAGGGGAGGACTGTGCCACAGGCGGCTTATGTCAACACTACATCTGTGGATGTGACAGTTCAGGGAAATGAAACGGAAATCCGGGCATTTTTAGATGATATCGCCAATAATTATCCGGGGATTCAGGTAACATCTTTTTCCATGCAGGAAAATGAGTATGTAAACAGCAGTCTGCAGACCGTTTCTCAGATGAGCTGTAATTGTACATTAGCGATATACACCTGTGGAGAAAATTAGAAGCGTAAAACTTGAAGGAGAAATGAGTAAGTGAATACGAATCTGAGAATTGGAGATATTCTGGTTGAAAAAGGATATGTAACAGAGGCGCAGATGCAGCAGGCACTTGCATGGCAGAAGGAGCATCGTGACAAACGAGTAGGTCAGATTCTGATGGAACTGGGATTTGTCTCGGAAACACAGGTATTGGATGCGTTGGCCAGCAGACTGCATCTGGAAATTATAGATGTGGCACAGCAGAATGTGGAGCTTCAGGCAGTTGGTATGGTAAACCGCGAACTGTGTGAGAAAAATCTGATTCTTCCGCTCAGTGTGCAGGGACACAATATGACTATCGTTACCAACGATCCGCTGAACTATTTTGCATTGGAGGAAGTACGGCAACAGACCGGCTGCCAGCTGCAGATTTATCTGAGTGAGGAAGAACCCCTCCGAAAAGCTGTTTCTTATTATTTTGCAGAGGTCAGTGCCAGAAAAGCAGCGACACAGGCAAATGTAGATTTTGCCATGCCGGAGGCGGAAGAACTGGCCATTGAGGATTTGGGGGCCGGAGATGATGAAGCACCGATCATTCGACTGCTGAATAGTCTGATCGAGCGTGCAATTAAATCAGAAGCAAGTGATATTCATATCGAGCCTTTTGAGGCAGAGACGAAAGTACGAATGCGAATTGATGGTGTGATCATGGAATATGTAACAATCCAGAGACATATCCATGCACCGCTGATTGCACGTATTAAGATTTTATCAAATCTGGATATTGCAGAAAAACGAATTCCACAGGATGGACATTTCCGTGTCAATCTGGAGGGTGGAAGTGTAAATATTCGTGTATCTGTATTGCCGACAGTATTTGGTGAAAAAGCAGTACTGAGAATCATGGCTGCGACTACTCATATGGATCATGCAGATCATTTTGGTATGGATGATTACAGCTATAACCAGTTTGCACCGATGCTGAACCGTCCGAACGGAATTATTTATATTACCGGACCGACAGGAAGCGGTAAATCCACGACGTTATATATGGTGCTGGATTATCTGTCCGGCAGAAATGTCAATATTTCCACCATCGAGGATCCGGTGGAGAAAAATATGGCTGGAATCAATCAGACACAGGTAAATCCAGTAGCAGGGCTGACCTTTGATGTGGGTCTGAGAGCTTTGATGCGTCAGGATCCGGATATCATCATGGTAGGTGAGACCCGAGATGGAGAGACCGCAGGTACTTCCGTCCGTGCAGCAATCACCGGTCATGTGGTGTTGAGTACGTTACATACCAATGATGCAGTTTCCAGTATTGTCCGCCTGGAGGATATGGGAGTGGAAACATATCTGGTGGCCAATTCGCTGGTGGGACTGGTGGCACAGCGTCTGATGCGTAAAGTGTGTCCAAAATGCGGTGTGGAGATGGAGACAACCGAAGAAGAACAGATTTTTCTTGGAGAAGATGTCAAGAAAGTGCGCCGTGGTGTTGGATGTGCGCACTGTAATCACACTGGTTACAGCGGACGAATTGCGGTGCATGAGATTGTTTCAATTGATAACGAAATCCGCCGTATGATCATCAATCATAATACAGTAGAAGAAATCACAGCATATGCGAAAGAACACCAGCACATGCGTACGTTAAAGGAAAGTGGCCTGAATCTGGTAAAAGAGGGTGTGACCACACCGGAAGAATTGTTAAAAATCAGTTATCAGTAGGAACTGACAGATAGAGAAAGAGAGGTCTGACAGTATGACAGAGGGCAGTTTACAGCTGACAGCAGATGCAATCATACGGGAAGCGCGGGAGAAAAAAGCATCGGATATTCATATTTCAGAGGGAATGCCGGTCTGGTACCGAATCAACGGAAAACTGATTCCGGCACAGACACAGTTGCCTGCAGATGAAATAACGGGTATGCTGTATGCAATGATGCCGGACAGGCAGAGAATGCTGTTTGAACAGGGAATGGATGCAGATTTCTCTTTTCAGACAACAGATGGAAAACGGCAGAGAGTGAATGTATTTCGACAGCAGAAAAAGATGGCAGCAACCATCCGTCTGCTGAATGCATCAATTCCGACATTGGAAGAACTTAAGATGCCGACCGTTCTCCATGAAATGGCGAAAGCACCCCGTGGGCTGATCCTTGTTACCGGACCGACGGGAAGTGGAAAATCCACAACGCTGGCCGCAATGATCGAATATATGAATCAGTACAGTGACCGGCACATTATTACAATTGAAGATCCGGTAGAGTATGTCTATGAAAGCAAACAGTCTCTGATTCATCAGCGGGAAGTAGGAGACGATGTATCCGATTTCGCATCAGCCCTGCGCAGTGCCCTGCGTGAAGATCCGGATGTCATCCTTGTGGGAGAAATGCGCGATTATGAAACTATCCAGGCTGCACTGTTGGCGGCAGAAACCGGACATCTTGTACTTTCCACGCTTCATACAACCGGAGCGGCACAGACCGTGGAGCGGATTATTGATGCATGTCCGGCAGAAGGACAGAATCAGGTACGGATTCAGCTGGCCGGTACGTTGAGAGGAATTGTCAGTCAGTGCCTGATTCCATGTGGCGGAGGTGTAACGAGAATTGCTGCTACAGAGCTTCTGGTTGCTACGGGCGCGATTTTGAACCTGATCCGTGAGGGCAAAACGCATCAGATTTCCACGATGATGCAGTCCGGAGCAGCACTTGGTATGCATACACTGAATGCAGATCTGGTTCGACTCATGCAGCAGGGGTATATAACAAGGGAGGACGCATTTGTATATAGCAATAACCGGGTGGAATTGGAATCGGCACTGCGGTAGAAATGGAGTGAACATTACATAATCATGGTTTTTGACGTATGATAAATAATGTTTAATGAAAAGTTGACAAATGTGATTATTTCATAAACTTTTTTTAAATACCTAGACGTATTTTATCCTCTGTGGTATTATGTTAGGCGTACTATCGGAGGTAAGATATGTCAGAATTTGATAAGAAAAAAGTAACAGATAAAAATATAAATAATAATGATAATGAGCGTGAAATCCCAGATATTGTAACGGGAGAAGATAGAAAAACTGAATATAAAAAAGGTAAAAAGGCAAAGACGGAGCATTCAGCAAAGCATGTATTTGAGACCCGACTGCATCATCATCGTAAAAAAGAGAGAGAGCAGGATGATATTCTGGAGGATTTGGAATTTATATCAGAAGAGAGCGTGAAGGATAAATCTCGTATGGCTGGGGCAAAGGATGAGTCACACCACCTTGCATCAAAGAAAAAGACTATGCGCCGAAGTCTGGATGAATCAGAAGCCAAAAAAGAGAAGTCGATAGCATTTATGCGCAGAAATATCGCATTTGTCGGCATCGGCTGTCTGATTGTAATTGTTGCGATCTGTGCAATTATTATTGGCGTAAAGAGTATGAAGGAAAAGAAAGCTGCAAATCGTGATGAGTCCTTATCATCTCAGGAATATGAGACAGATCAGTATACGGAGATTAATACCTTGATTGAGAACTACTATGCAGCATATGCGTCTGGCAATACAGGTGAGATGCTTGCATATGCAAATCCTATCTCAGATAAGGAAAAAAGTTACATCACCATGTACAGTCAGTATATAGAAAAATATGATAACATTACCTGCTATACAAAGACAGGGGCAGATGATCATTCCTTTATTGTATCCGTGGCATTTGATCTGAAGTATAAGAATGTAGATACAGCAGCACCTGGACTGGACTTCTTTTATGTTACAACAGATGACAAAGGAAAGTATTACATTGATAATATATACAGCCCATTTAACTTACAATACCAGGAGAATCAGATGGATGATACGATTCTTCAGTTGATCTCAGATTATCAGAATGACGAAGACGTCATTGCATTGCAGGCAAATGTACAGACACGATATGAAGATGCACTTAATGCTGATGAAAATCTGAAAAATATGGTAGAAGTAACTCTCGCAAATGCAATCAGTGAATGGAATGTACAGCAACAGCAGGAAGCGGACCAAAAAGCACAGGAGGCAGCGCAGCAGGTAGCGCAGCAGGAACAGGAAGCTGCACAGCAGCAGGCAGCACAGGATCAGCAGGCACAAGAAGCCGCACAGCAACAGCAGGCTGCCGATCAGGCCGCACAGCAACAGCAGCAGACAATGGATACAACGGAAACAGAACAGAAAGCATGGGTTTATGCAACGGAAACAATGAACATCCGTCAGGAACCGAATGAACAGTCCGCCGTACTTGCATCTGCAATCCAAGGTTCTGAGCTTCGTCAGCTTGCGGTAACTGCAAATGGATGGAGTAAGGTGAAAACCGGCAGTATCGTGGGATATGTAAAGACAGAATATGTTACAGCTCAGCAGTAATGCTTCGCACGTATCATAAAAAGAAATAATAAAGAGGGGACAGGTTGACTGTTCCCTTTTGATATGTATATCAGACATGAGATGGCTTGAATTTTGCGAGCAATGAAAAACAGGACATTACATATTGACAGGTGGGAATGGAATATTTTGCAGTGAAATGACAATACTAACTTAAAAAGAGGAGGTTTTGTCATGACACAGAAAGACGAAAACAATCTGCTTCATGCAATTTGCAAAAATTCCAATATGGGTGTGGATGCCATCCATGAAGTACTAAAAGATATTTATGACGAGGAATTTGCTTATGAATTAAACGTTCAGGCAGATAAAATGGAACAGTTTGGGCGGAAAGCGAGAATACGCTTGTGTGCAAATGGCAGCGAACCGGCACAGCTAAAACCATTAACAACGGCAATGCTCAAGACTTCTATTAAAATGCGAAAAGCACTTCAGAATAAGACAGAAGACGTGGCAGATATGATGGAAAAGGGTAATGAACGTGGTGTGAAAGAACTCAAACATGCGATTCATAAGTATCGTGATGCTGGCATATTTGCAACGGAGCTAGCAAAAGAAATGATTGATTTTGAAGAGGATAATATGAGAAAAATGAAGACTTATCAGATGTGAGATGATTTTCTGGTTGATATTGTCTCTGTATAGATAAAAATTGTTACCGATGGAATGCGAAATAAAAAGAGAAAACAGAAGAGAGAAGAACAGATGAATACAGAAAAAAGAGAGATTCAGGAAGGAATACGTATAAATAAATATCTGAGCGAAGCCGGGGTATGCTCCCGGCGCGCAGCAGATCGAGAAATCGAAAAGGGAAATGTATTATTAGATGGGCGTAAAGCTGTGACCGGGGATAGAGTACTCCCGGGAATGCGGGTCACTTTTTGTGGGAAGGAAGTCTGCCCGGAAACGGAAGAAATCATGATTGCATTTCACAAACCGGTAGGAATTGTTTGTACAGCAGAAAAACGGGAAAAGAACAATATTATTGATTTTATCAATTATCCGAAACGAATTTACCCGGTAGGACGTCTTGACAAGGATTCCGAGGGGCTGATTTTACTGACAAATCAGGGAGATCTGGTTAATAAGATGATGCGGGCCGGAAACTATCATGAGAAAGAATATGTGGTCACAGTAAATGAGAAAATCACACCTGAATTTCTGGAGCAGATGCGTGGAGGGCTGTATCTCGAAGAATTGGGAGTACATACAAGACCGTGTAAAGTGACACAAGTCAATGACAGAACGTTTCGTATTATATTGACTCAGGGATATAACCGCCAGATCCGCAGAATGTGTGAAACATGTGGATATCGTGTGAAGCGGTTGGTGCGCACCAGAGTGATGAATATTCTTCTGAGCGATCTGGCACCGGGCACATATAGGGAACTGACAGCAGAAGAAATGGCTACATTAAATAAATTGACAGCGAAGTCATACAGTTCACCCAAGGGAAAAAATCCGGGAAAGAGGAGTTAGACAATGGAACAGACAATGGAACAAGTGCAGGCACAAATTGATGCACTGCGGCAGAAAATCGAATATCACAGCAATCGTTATTATAATATGGATGATCCAGAAATTACAGATTATGAGTATGACATGTTAATGCAGGAGCTTAAAAAGCTGGAAAAAGATCATCCGGAATTTATTACACCGGATTCTCCGACACAAAAGGTCGGAGGAACAGCAAAGCGTACTGCCGGTGTGCTGGTGCGGCATAATGTGCCAATGTTGAGCCTGCAGGATGTATTTTCCAAGGAAGAAGTATATTCTTTTGTGGAAGAAATGCAGCAGCAGCTAGAGCACCCGGAATTTGTCGTTGAATACAAGATTGATGGCCTTTCCATGGCACTTCGTTATGAAGAAGGAGAATTGAAACTGGCAGTGACCCGTGGGGACGGTATTATCCAGGGGGAGGATGTTACAGCTAATGCAAAGGTGATCCGTGATGTCAAGAAAAAAATGAAAGATCCACTGCCTTATATAGAAATTCGCGGCGAAGTGTATATGAAGAATGCAGATTTTGAAAAAGTTAATGAAATGCAGGAAATGCTTGGTAAGAAAACTTTTGCAAATCCAAGAAACTGTGCGGCAGGTACACTGCGCCAGTTAGACAGTAGTATTACCAAACAGCGAAACCTTTCTATGTTTATCTTTAACGTTCAGGAAGTACGTGGACGGGAGTTCAAGACACATGTGGAGGGCTATGAATATCTGAAAAAGCAGGGAGTTCCAGTTATTGACGATTATCGTGTATGCCATACTGCAGATGAAGTCTGGGATGCTGTTTGTAAGATAGGAGAAAACAGAGGAAATCTGTCGTATGACATTGATGGTGCAGTAGTAAAGATTAATTCCATTGCAGATCGCGAAAAGCTTGGTGCAACTTCAAAAGTACCACGTTGGGCCATCGCATACAAATATCCACCGGAGGAAAAAGAATCAAAATTGCTTGATATTGAACTTTCGGTCGGAAGAACTGGACGCATCACGCCAACTGCTATTTTTGAACCGGTGCGTTTATGTGGGACTTCTGTTTCCCGTGCGACACTGCATAATCAGGACTTTATTAACGATTTAGATATTGGGATTGGAGATACGATTGTTGTCTACAAGTCTGGGGAAATTATTCCGAAAATAAAGGAAGTGAGAAAAGAGAAACGACCGGATGGATGGACTCGTTTTCAAATCCCGGATAGATGTCCGGTCTGTGGTGCAAAAACGGTTCGGGAGAAAGACACCGCAGATATCCGTTGTGTATCACCTGATTGTCCGGCCCAACTGGAGCGGCATATCATCAATTTTGTCGGCCGTGATGCCATGGACATTAAAGGATTTGGTGCAGTGTATGTGACAGAATTAGTCAGACTCGGTTATATTCATGATATTGCAGATATTTACCATTTAAAAGAGCATAGGGAAACACTGATTGAGCAGGGAATTATCGGGAAAGAGAAAAATACGGATAAACTGTTAGAGGCCATTGAAGGAAGTAAAAATAATGAACCGTTTCGCCTTTTGACAGGATTTGGTATTCCAAATGTTGGCAAAGCGGCAGCAAAAGCGATTATGCGTCATTTTGGAAGTATTGAAGCCCTGCAGCAGGCAGGAAAAGAAGCACTATTAGAAATTGATGATATTGGAGAAATAAGTGCAGACTGTATTTTGAAATATTTTGCCAGTGAGAAAAATCAGGAAATCATTGCACGTCTGAAGGCGGCAGGGGTCAATATGGAGATGCCAGAATCAGACGAAGTGGGTGATCTGCTTGCCGGAATGACTATTGTTGTGACAGGTACACTGCCTACTCTTGGAAGAAAAGAAGCACAGGAACTGATTGAGCGAAACGGAGGAAAGGCAGCTGGAAGTGTTTCAAAGAAAACAAGTTATGTACTGGCAGGGGAAAATGCTGGCAGTAAATTGACGAAAGCACAAGATCTTGGAATTCCAGTGCTCAGTGAGGCAGAGTTTTTACAAATGATTCAGAAAGCGTAAAAGAAATTCCAGATGTAAGCTGATAGATGAAATAATGTGTATCATGCAGTAAGACTGAAAATATGAGAACAGATCAGATGAAAAAAAAGCAAAGAAATAAAACCAGAAATCTGAATATGAAAAAATTGTTGTTAACCATGCTAAAAATCGGATGTATTGGATTTGGTGGCGGAACGGCCTTGGTTCCGGTGATTGAATCTGAAGTGGTTTATGAGAATAAGCTTATCGACAGGGAAGAGTACACGAAAGATGTAGTTGTAGCAAATATCACTCCGGGGGCACTTCCGGTGGAAGTAGCTGCCGGTGTGGGACGAAAAGTGTGTGGTATACCAGGTATGATATTATCAGCATTACTTATGGGACTTCCTGGTACTTTTTTTACAGTATTATTTTTGATGATGATTAACCGTTCCGGAAATTTGGTGCTGCGTCAGATTTTGTTTGCTTCAGCTGGTGTAACAGCATATATCATCTATATGTTGCTCATGTATGCGAAAGGAACCTTTCGAGAATGCAGGGAAAAAGGAACAGCAAAAAGTGGAATGAGCTTTATGATTCTGGTGTTCTTATTGACTTGCGGAAAAGAGATGTTCCAATTGTTTGGCAGTAGCGGGTCAACACCAATTTTTGATGTTTCAACGATTGATATATTGTGTGCGGCATTTTTTATCATTTTCTTTACAGGAGGGAGATTTCGCTGGAGCAGAATACTGATTTCAGGAATGATTACGATACTGTACTGCCTTTGTGTCGGAAAAATGCATCTGATCAGCAGTCCGGAAGTGTTGTGGACACTTCGTATTGCAATGATTGTATTATCTGTGTATGGGCTTTGCAGCAGTATCGAAGGAAGAATTCCCTTTTCATGGAAAAAGATGAAAAATCTTGTAAAAGAGGAAATTAGTTGGGCATTGTTTCTGGTGATTTTATCATTTCCTGCATTGCTTTGCTTTAACGATACTTTTCATTTTATTATCAGGGGACTTATCTCGGCAGTCATATCTTTTGGCGGTGGAGATGCTTACCTTGCAGTAGCTAATGGTCTTTTTGTTAATACTGGAATGATCAGTTATGATGATTTCTATTTTAAGATTGCATCGGTAGCTAATGGGCTTCCCGGATCGATTCTTTGCAAGATCTTGTCGGGAGTTGGATACATACTTGGATACGAGAGTGGTGGAACACCGTGTGGAATTTTTGTGGCATTGTGTGGATTTGCCTGCAGTATTGCAGCTTCCGGGGGCACATTTTCTGCGGTGGTATATATTTATGAACAATTTGAAAATCTCAGGATTTTTCATGTGTTACAGACCTATATGCGACCAATCGTTGCAGGGCTGCTTCTGACGGTAGGAGCTTCTATGTTGTATCAGAATATGAGTATTGCCAATTGGTATGCGTGGTCGCCAAAGACAATGACACTGCTGACACTTGGCATTATACTGTTGAATATTTTCTGGTGCAGACGCGGCGTTGTGCGCCCATTGCAAAGTGTATTATTTTCTGCAGCAATCTCATTGATCGTATGCAATGTCTTTGTGGCAATCCTGTAAAAAATGAGTTTTCAAACAGGAAATAATTTGGTATACTAGATAATAATGAAAAATGAATGATATTTTAGGAGGTTTTCCATGGCTGAAGATAGAAAAGGATTAAAAATTAAAGAAGATGGGTTAGGTGAAGTGCAGATTGCAGAAGAAGTCATTACAATCATTGCCGGACTTGCTGCCACAGAAGTAGAGGGCGTTTGCTCTATGGGTGGAAATATTACAAAAGAACTGGTAAGCCGTCTTGGTATGAAGAACCTGTCGAAAGGTGTTCGTGTGGAAGTGACAGAGGAAGGCAAGATTGAAGTATTTGTAACTATCAATATTGCTTACGGTTATGCAATCCCAGCGGTATCCGGTAATGTACAGGAAAAAGTAAAAGCAGCTATTGAGAATATGACAGGGCTTGAGGTATCCAGTGTAAATGTCAGAATTGCAGATGTTGACATGAAAAACGCAGTCGAGTAGGGCAACCTACTCGATTTGTGAGTGAAAAACTGTCAGCTGGAGACATGGCATTCTTGAACAGATGAGAGATGCATTCTTGAGTTGAGCAGGACAAAATATGGAGGATAACATGAGCCGAAGAGAAGTAAGAGAACAAATTTTTAAAATTTTATTTGGAATAGAATTTCACAGCACGGAAGAACTGGATGAACAAATTGCGCTGTATATGGAAGAACTTGGAGAAGTACGTCAGAAAGATTCTGACTACATTTTAAACAAAGTGCACAGTATTGTGGAACATTTAGATGAACTGGATGCAGCACTGAACGCGGCATCTAAAAACTGGAAAACGACACGTATGGCAAAGGCAGAGCTTTCAATCTTGCGCCTTGCTGCTTATGAGATTAAATATGAGGAAGAAATTCCGGTATCCGTATCTATTAATGAGGCTGTCGAACTGGCAAAATTATATGGATCTGATCAGGGACCGGCATTTGTAAACGGAATTTTATCCGGACTGGCATGAGAAGGAATGTCTATTCTGTGGGACAGGTAAATTCTTATATTCAGAATATGTTCGCACAGGATTTTATGATGAGCCATATTGCGGTGCGGGGAGAAATTTCAAATTGTAAATATCACAGCTCCGGACACATATATTTTACATTAAAAGATGAAACTGGTGTGCTCAAAGCTGTGATGTTTCACGGTAATGTACTTAAGGGACTGTCCTTTCATATGGATGTAGGTGATCGTGTCATAGTTCAGGGTGAAATTCACATTTATGAGCGTGACGGACAGTATCAGCTGTATGCTCATCAGGTGACGCGTGATGGAGTGGGAATTCTCTACCAGAAATTTATGGAGCGAAAAAAAGAACTGGAAGAGATGGGAATGTTTGCACAGGAATATAAGCAGGACATTCCCCGTTATGCATTTCGCATTGGTATTGTGACGGCACCAACTGGTGCAGCAATTAGGGATATTCAGAATATTTCTCATCGAAGAAATCCTTATGTACAATTACTTTTATATCCTGCACTGGTTCAGGGGGAAGGTGCAGCAGCATCTATTGTACAAGGAATTTATGCAATGGAACAGAAAAATGTAGATGTGATCATTGTCGGACGTGGCGGTGGATCGATGGAAGACCTGTGGGCATTTAATGAAGAAATT
>CAKREL010000018.1 GCA_934317205.1 uncultured Eubacterium sp. | reverse complement strand
TATCATGTAAACAGTGACGGATCAGATATCAGTGGTATCACATTCCCTGTAAAAGTAAGTGATCTGGCAGCATTGGCAGGAAAATATACACAGATTACAGATGAGAGCAAAGTTGCGATTACTACAACTATCAAAGGAAATGAGTCCACTACAACTTATACAGGAAAAGATGCATTGTTTGAGAGTGCAGATTATTCTTATTATGTACTGAGTGAAGCACCATCATACTACAAAGAGCTTACTGTAAATGCAGATGAATCACTCAGCTTTGGTGAAGTAAAAACATCTTCTGCAACAACGTTAGATAATGCAAGCAGTACATTATCTACTTCCACCAAATATGGTGATTATCAGCTTGATATCGAAGGACTTCCGGAAAATATCAATACGGTATATGGTGTCACAATCAGCACAAAAGAAGGCGACAGCTACGGATTACGTCATGTGGAGAATATCTGGAAAAAAACAGAACTCGCATGGAGTACAGGATTTGTAACAGAGACACATGGCTGCCAGCTTTCTTATGCAGATTATGTATCCATGATGGGACAGACTATCAATAATGTTACTTATTACACAGATGCCGGTGTATATAACATTCCAATGAACCAGTATGTTCCGGTAAAATTTGCAAATACAGTAGCAGTTGAGAATGCTTCTGCTGATGCAGGAAAGACAACTGTATCTGTCACAGGATTACCATCTGATTACGATGCGGTATACAGCGTAGAGGGACTGAACAATGTATCTGTAAAAGATGGTGTATTAAGCTTTGATAAGAACGCAGCAGTAGGAGAGTATACTTTAAAGATTACAGACAAGAGTGGCAAATATGCAGATCTTTCTGCAACATTTGAACTGACAACAGATAAAGCAGTAGCAGCTTATGACAATGCAAGTGACAGCCTTGTTGCTGCAAAAGATGCAACAGCAGATGATCTGAGCGCTTATATCAGTAATATCAAAAGCGTAAATGTAAATGGCACAGACTATGCTGCATCAGGAAAAGGTTCCGTTACGATTATCAATAAAGACGGCTCTTTAAATGAGTCAGCAACTCCGTTTAAAGATGCAACAGCAGGAGATGAGTTTACGGTATCCGTAAAAGCAATCGGATATGCAAATGATTTTACATTTACCTATGTAGTACCGGAATACTCCTATGTATATGCTGCTCTTTCTTATGCTGAGTATTATGCAGCAGAGAATGTTCAGAATGCAGGATCCACATTATCTTCCGAGATAATGGATACAAACGGTGAGTATGATAAAGGCGCATTTGACGTTGTTACCCGTGCGACAGCAAATCACGGTCTCCACAGAGGAAGTTTCCAGCAGGATGTCGTGATCTATGACACAGATGGAAATGAGTATGAGCCAGTTTCCTGGACAGATGCAAATACCGCAATTTTAAAAGATGGAAAGACACTTGTAAAAGCATCTGACAGAAATACAGGTATTACTACATTAACAGTAGATGGAAAAACTGCTACATACGATCATTATGTGATCAAAGGAATCAAATATGTTCCGGTAAAAGTAAAAACAAAAAATCTGGAAGCATTCAAAAAAGCTTACAGTGTAGTAGAAAATGGGGAAAAACTGTCTGGTGGATATTCTGAGAATAACCTCAATAGCTACGAAGCAGTTGCAGCAGTAGATGCTAATACAAATGGCCTGAAAACAGTTTCCGTGAGTGCGGACGGAAGCTTCAGCTTTGGAGCAGCAGTAACTGGCACAACCTCCGGACTGAAAGATACAGAATTAAAGACAGCAGATACGTCAAAAATGGGTGTAGAAGTTGTAAGTAACAGTAAATATGGTGATTTTCTCCGTGTGGATCTGACTGAGAACTATGGTGATCTCGGAGCAGCAATGCAGTCTGTAGAGTGGACATATTATGGCAATGGCGATAAAGCTCTTGCAACATATGGAACAAAATTTGCAGCTGATAACTGGATGCATAAATCTATGGGAATTCAGCTTGGTCTGACAGATTCCTTAAGATGCCAGCTTCCGGAAGGAACTGACGGAACCGGAAAATGGGTACTGACGATTCATACACTTGGTTATGCAGATACAAATGTAGAAGTAAATGTGACGGCAGATGATATTCATGCAGCGACACCTGTCAGTGATACAAGCAAGCTGGAAGCAGCCATCAAAGCAGCAGAGGCTCTGGATAAAGATGATTACACAGAAAAAACCTGGAGTGATCTGCAAGCAGAGCTGAAGGAAGCACAGGATGATCTCGCAAATGCCACAAAAGGTAAAACAAGTCAGGAAAGTGTAGATGAATCTACAGAACACTTAAATGCCGCAATTGCAGCACTTGAAAAAGTTAAACTGTTCACAGGACTTGCAAATGAGCCGGATGAGAACGGTGATTACTATTATTACGTAGATGGTGATGTCGCAGATGATGTGACAGGCGTGTTTAATAATGCAACAGACTGGTACTATGTAAAAAATGGTAAAGTAGATTTTTCTTACAATGGAATCAAAAACAACAAAAACGGCTGGTGGAAAATTGTAAACGGTAAAGTAGACTTTGGCTACACCGGAGTAACAAACAATGAAAGCGGCTGGTGGTATGTAAAGAATGGTCAGGTAGACTTCTCTTACAACGGAATCAAAAATAACGCAAACGGCTGGTGGAAGATTGTGAACGGTAAAGTAGACTTTGGCTATACCGGAGTAACAAATAACGAGAACGGCTGGTGGTATGTAAAAGATGGTAAAGTAGACTTTTCTTATAACGGAATCAAGAATAATGCAAACGGCTGGTGGAAGATTGTAAACGGTAAAGTAGACTTTGGCTACACCGGAGTTGCAAACAATGAGAATGGCTGGTGGAGAGTAGAAAACGGAAAAGTAAACTTTAACTTCACCGGAGTTGCAAACAACGAGAACGGCTGGTGGTATATTAACGGAGGAAAAGTAGACTTCTCTTACAACGGAACTGTTAAATTAAATGGTAAATCTTACAAAGTTGTAAATGGAAAAGTACAGGCATAAGATATCGTTATTAAAAAACTGAAAAAACGGTTTCGGGAATTTCCCGGAGCCGTTTTTTTACCCTTAAAATTTGAATAAATTATAAAAAATCGCTCCATACTAACGGTAAAATAAACTTCTGTAAACGGATCGTTTATAGTCTGGAAGGAGGAAATTTACATGTGTTGTAAATTAATCAAAAAGTCTTGCTGTTTAGTAGTGCTTGCCATGATCGCGGGAGCAGTTTTTTATTTTTTATGTGGGCTAAAAGGAGAGGATATGTACGAGAATGGAAGTTTTGGTAAAAAGATACAGGATAAGAAGAAAAAAATAAAACAGGCATGTGGGTGTATGAAACAACAGGGAGAAGATATCGCAAAGGAAGTGAAATTTGCGGCAGAATATTCAGCAGATGAAATGAAGGACAGCTGGAAACATGCAGGAGAAGCAGTCCGTCACGCTGCCAATGAGATTAAGGAGGACGTGTCTGAGATGAAAGAATCTGCGCAGGAGGTCTTTACGGACAGGGAGAACGCATAATAACAGAATCACTGCACTCTACACAAAAGAGTACTGCATGTGGGTAGAAAGGAATTATATGGGAGCTTCGGGACAGACCTTATATCTGAAGATTGAACAAAACTGCATTGTATATGAACGCAGTGTAAAACTGCAGGATATCGCATCGGTGGAATGTACCGATGTGGGTATCCGCCGTCAGGTATTACAGGAGCAGATTTATCATTTTCACGGAAATGAAAAGAGCAGCTTTGTGCAGGTTTTTTCTGTTTTGGATATCATTCGGAAAATTCATGAAAAATATCCGACACTGGACATTGAAAATATAGGAGAGTCAGACTTTGTTATTCGTTATGTACCGGTTCAGGAAAAGAAAGCAGTGCAGTATTTAAAAACCGCGGTTGTATGTGTGATCCTGTTTTTTGGATCAGCATTTACGATTATGACATTTATCGAAGATGTGTCCGTTTTAAACGTTTTTTCCGCATTATATACACGGGTGACCGGACAGAAATATACGGGTGTCAGTGCACTGGAAATCTGCTTTTGTATCGGACTGGCCATCGGTAGCATGGTTTTTTATAATCATGTCGGGAAAAAGAAAATTACAAATGATCCGACACCGATCCAGATTGCTATGCGCAAATATGAACAGGATGTAGACATGACATATATTGAGACAAGCAGTCGCAGGGAGAAGAATCAGGATAGATAAGAAAGGCATATTTAGGTAAACAGAAGGATTCTTCCATATGTCTATGTGAAATCAAGGAAGAAGGAGAGAGAAGAATGCTTGGTTATCAGATTTTATTAGGCATACTTGGCATAGTATTTGGTATCAGCGTGGCAGCCGGTGTTTTTGCATTGGCAGCAAGTCTTGGTATCGTACCACGTATGGCAGGAAAAACAAGTGTGGCGGCTTATGTGCCGGTCCTGGAAAATTCATTGATCTTTGGCGGAATCTTTGGATGTGTTCTGGCGATTTTTCCACAGATTCCATTTCAAGTGGGGGCATGGTTCCTTGTGGTTTATGGCCTGGCTTCCGGTGTATTTTTGGGCTGTCTGTCGGTGGCACTGGCTGAAGTCTTGAATGTGTTTCCGGTGCTGTTTCGCAGAGTGAATTTAAAAAACGGACTGGAAATGCTGCTTACCGCGTTTGCGGCAGGAAAAACAGCAGGTGGTTTATTCTTTTTTTTCTGGATTGCATAGAAAGTGTGAGTGCCAACAAAACTGGTATTAAAAAATAGGTGAAAGGTGGTTCTGGCTTTGAGTGAGAACAGAAAGAAAACGAAATCAGATTATAAGAAAGTTTCGAGGGAAGAATTAATCCGGGAGATTGTAAATGCAGAGGATGCCAGGACAGAAGAAGAAAAAGAAACACGGAAAAATGCATATAATGTCTATGTCAGTCAAGTGACGCCGACCTACAGTCTGCCGTTAAACATGCTGAAAGCCTTTCTGGTTGGGGGCATCATTTGTTGTGTCGGGCAGGCAATTACAAACTTTTGCATTAGTCGTGGTATGGATTCGCTGACTGCCGGAAAATGGGCGAGTCTTATTCTGGTACTGATCAGTGTGATTCTTACCGGATTAAATATCTATCCGACGATCGCAAAATTTGGCGGTGCAGGTGCGCTTGTCCCAATTACTGGTTTCGCAAATGGAGTGGCAGCTCCCGCTATAGAATATAAAAAAGAAGGACAGGTATTTGGAATCGGAAGCCAGATTTTTTCTATCGGAGGTCCCGTGATCTTATATGGTATTTTTACAAGCTGGCTGCTTGGCCTGGTGTATTGGATGTTAGGTTTTTGACAGCCAAATTAAGATAGATAATTCTTTTTGATTTTTCACTGGATTTTCTCTCAGAAATATACTATCATGCTAGATGATGTATATAAGGGGGAGGGGATTATTTGAACCATGATTTTTTTGGAACAGAGAAAATCACGAAAATATTGTTAAAAATGGCGCCACCGGTCATGCTTGCGCAGCTGATCCAGGCATTATATAACGTGGTGGACAGTTTTTTTGTCGGACGCTATTCAGAGAGTGGTCTGACAGCACTTTCTATTATTTATCCGATACAGCTTCTGATGATCGCGCTGGCGGTTGGAACCGGAGTCGGCATCAATACGGAGATGGCCTATAACCTTGGAATTGGAAAAAAGAAAAGATCAAATGATACAGCAGGTATCGGCACACCTCTTGCATTGTTGATGTGGGTGATGTTTGCGGTGGTCTGTTTTTTTCTGATGCCGGCTTATGCGCGAATGAATACGTCTTCTGAAGAAGTAATTGCGATGGTTGTTTGCTACGGAAGAATTGTCTGTGTGCTCAGTGTCGGACTGTTTCTGGAAAGCGTCTGGACGAAAGTGCATCAGGCGGAAGGCAATATGCGTACACCGATGATTGCACAGATTGTGGGGGCAATCGTAAATATCGTACTGGATCCATTTCTGATTTTTGGCTTATGTGGACTGCCGAAAATGGGAATCGGCGGAGCGGCTACAGCAACTGTTTTGGGGCAGATTGCGGCTGCGTTGATCGTTATGAAAGGCGGATGTCGCAAAATTCCGGCTTTGATTGTGTTTCCACATCAGATCAGGCGAATTTATAAGCTTGGAATACCAAATATTCTGATGCAGGCAGCGTATACGTTTTACATATTTGGCTTAAATCTGATTCTTGCGACATTCTCAGATCAGGCAGTAACGGTACTCGGATTATATTATAAATGGCAGGCCTTTTTCTTTATTCCACTGGGCGCAATGCAGACCTGTATCGTGCCGGTAGTAAGCTACAATTTTGCAGCGGGCAAATATGAGCGTTGTAAAAAAACACTGAAGGTGGCAATTGCATTTGGAATTGCATTGATGATGATCGGAGTTGTTTTATTTGAAACCATTCCGGGACCAATGCTGCATGTTTTTTCCCATGATCCGAAAGTTATCAGCATTGGCGAAGTTGCTTTCCGAATCATAGGAATCAGCTTTATTCCATTGGTATGTTCGCTGACGTTTCCAGTATTTTTTCAGGCGTTGGGCTACGCTGTGAAGAGTTCAATGTTGACTATTATCCGAACAGTATTTTTATTTATTCCGCTGGCCTATCTGTTTTCGCGATTTGGTCTGAATTATTTCTGGCTGACATTTCCGGTGACAGATTCTATAACAACACTGGCAGGATACCTTTTTTACAGGAAGTTCGTGAAAAATCTGATTCCGAAGACGGATAAAGAAGCCAGATGTTACGCGTAGAAAATTGACTTTTCAGAAATGAAGTGATAGGATTTAAAGTATAATTATCAGGAGTAAAATGATGTCAGTAAAGCAATGGAACAGTCAACGGATATCGTTTTTTCTGTATGATACTAAAAGAAATAAAAAGAAAGAAGGAACTTATCATGATAAATCCGGCAGCAGCGATGAAAGTAATGAAGGCAAAAAATCAGTTTGTAAGCAACCATCCGAAATTTGCAGCATTTTTTCGCAATGTATTAACAGGTGGTGTGCAGGAGGGTACAATTATCGAGATCACTGTCACCAGACCGGGAGAAGAACCGATGACGACAAATATGCGGGTGCAGCAGTCTGATATTGAATTGTTCCAGAGCCTGAAAGACCTGAACGGCTGATCAGGAGAATGTCTAATGGAACTTCCGAAAATGTCAGATGAATGGAAGCAAAAAGCCCTGCACAACTACACTTCGCGGCAGGGGGATAGAGCAAATCACGAAAGAAAAAGGATGATGCAAAATGTATACAATGGTTTTACTGGATGATGAAAAGATTGTTTTGCAAGGTATTCAGAAACTCTGCGAAAAGGAAGATTATGGATTTCTTGTCAAAGGTGCTTTTGTAGATCCGTTAAAAGCGTTGGATGCACTTCCGCAGCTGAGACCACATCTGATCATTACTGATGTGAGGATGCCGCAGATGGACGGACTGGAATTTGCAAAACGCGCAAAGGAGATTTTACCGGAGAGTGAGATTGTTATTTTGTCCGGATACCGGGATTTTACTTATGCACAGACAGCAATGAAGATCGGAGTGAGTGATTATCTGCTCAAGCCGATCAAAAAAGCAGATTTTGCAGATATGCTGCATCGTATGTATGAGCGTATTGAAGCAAAAAGTGGTCAGGCAGCTTATTATCAGGTGTTGGATGGTTATGCACGCGGGCTGGTTGGAAAAGAAGAAATCGAAAATGTTGTATCTTCTACGCCGATAAACGAGGTTGGACAGCGTCCGGGAATGGTGAATCAGGATGCTGATCAGTCTGCTACGAAGATTGTGCGGGATGCATTGCTCTATATCAAGAAGCATTATAATGAAAATATTTCGCTGACAGATGTAGCGGAGCATGTAAATGTAAATAAAAGCTATTTGTGTGATGTCTTTAAAAAGGAGCAGAATACAACGATCATTAACTATATGACAAATTTGCGGATTGAGAAAGCAAAGGAACTGCTGCTTCATACAGATATGAAGATGTATGAAATATCCGTGGAAGTCGGGTACAATGATTATACATATTTTTCTCAGATTTTTAAGCGGAATACGGGTTCTACCTTATCAGAATTCCGCAAGAAATATGCCCGAAAATAGCGGCAGTTTTCACATGTCAAATTATTAAACGATTGAAAAAATCAGATAAAAAATAGGAAGTCTGTCAAAAACAGCAGTTGCTGTTATGGCAGGCTTCCTTTTTGTACATTTTCGTGTTTGATTTAGGAAATTACGGTGACTTTCCTATCAAATTTAAAAAGTTATTTTTCTATATGAGGATTATTATTTTCATTTGTCTGTGATACGTTTTTTTCTTCTTTTTGAATTGGCAGTTTGATATCACAGTAAGTTCTTCCACCACGGATAAAGTAAGACAGACCGTATTGCAAGCCACAGATCAGCTGGATGCGGCGGTGAATATTTTGCACACCGTAGCTGTTTTCATCAAAATCTAGCAACTCATGCTGGCTGGCATCGAAATCAAGTAATTGTTTCATATGATCCAGGGAAATACGTGAGCCATCGTTTCCAATCAAAATGTGGAGCTCATATTTCTGGATCAGCACCTGCAAATTAATGGAAAAAGGTTCATCCGGGGAAATAATGCCATGTTTGATAGCATTTTCTACCAGTGGCTGCAGTGTAAAACGAGGAATCAGAAAACTGCCAAAGTTATTTGGACAGTCAATGGCTATATCCAGACAATCCTGGTATCGGAACTGCTGTAGCAAAAGGTAACTTCTGACATAATCAAGCTCTTGTGCGAGTGAGATAAAGGAGCTTTTGCTCTTGGTCAGGCTTAGCCGGAACATATCAGATAATGCAGTGACCATTTCACTGATTTCATCCTGATCGTTGGAAATTGCCATCCAGTTAATGGAATCCAGTGTATTGTAGAGAAAATGTGGATTGATCTGACTTTGCAGCAGAGCCAGTTCAGCATCTTTCTTTTCCAGATTTTTGACATAGTTTTCACGAATCAAGGTATTGATGCGGGCAACCATCTGCTGATAAGAGTCATAAATCTGGATGATCTCAGCAGGAAGCCCCTTCGTATCAAACGTTTTTTCTTCTGGCTGCGGCTTCCGAGGTCTATGCATGGAAAATGGTTCCGGTGTCGTATTGCTGCGGTAATTATCCATGTTGTGCGCCAGATAGATAATTGGGCTGGACAGTGAGGATGATGTGCGTGATGCAAGGAAAAACAAGATTGCGATCATCATCAGTGCCAGCAGGATAGACTGGAGCAGGAAGATAGAAAGTGGTTCATCGACTTCATTAAAAGGAGTTGCCGTGTAGATGTACCATCCATTCACAGTCACAGGCTTAATATTGATTACGAATTTTTGTCCGTTGCAGGAGAGAATTGTTCCTGTTTCTGATGGTTCCAGTTCGTCCAGTAAAAAAGAATAATCGTTGGAAACATTGCTGTGCAAAATAGCTTTTCCATCACTGTTGACAAGCCATGTATTCGTTGTTTTACCAAACTGAAATCCGTTTAACAGATCACAGATATAGGAATCGTCGAGATATAAGACAAGATAACCAAGTCGGGTGGAATAGTCCGACATACTATATACTGGTCTTGCCATCATAAGATGCTGGGGTTCGCCCTGATTGACTGCCGGCAGCGCATCCATTTCTGCTGCACCCGGAAAAGACGCATATGCTTTACTGTCAGCATCAGAGGCATTGTCTGTCACTGGGCGGTAATCTGGATTTACGAACCAGAGGAATGGCTTTTTGCTATCCTGCAGCGTGGCTAGCCAGCGGGAGTGCAGGATTGTATCATAATCAGAGATACTGGTAAAGGCTTTTTCTGTAGAATATAAAGTCTGATTATGTCCGGTCAGAACGACGCAGTTGATGTAGTCACGATTTGCAATGAAACCATTGATATGGTAGGAAACATCTGCATTTTGTGGGAACTGTTCTCCAGAAGTACTGTCGGACAAAATCTGCTGGATCGCGCTGTTAAAAATCATATCCTGAGATACAGTCTGGGTGCTTTCAAGCAGGTTGGCAATGTCGCTTCGGACTTTTTCTGTGGCAGCTGCCTGTGAATTGATGGCAGTCTGTCGATAGTTTTGTGAGAGCATCCAGAGAGAAATGCCGCAGACAATACCGATCACCGGCGTGGCAATCAGAAAAATGGACAACAGCAGTTTTGTCTGAAATCGTTGCGGACGGTGCTCATGGTTTACTTTAAAAGGATTCTTATTCATTTTCATGGAATTTTTAACTCCTCAATTATTAATAAAGAATAAATAATGAATGAAAAAATAAATTCATTATCGAAAAAATAAATAAAATAAATATAAAAAGAAAATTAAATATGTCTGTTTCATCCCATTTATTCTATCAGAAAACCTTGCACAGGAAAAGGAAAAAAGTTTTCGGGTAATTGTTAATAAAAAAACAAACGCGTTTTTGTGCACTATCACAAAACATATATAATAGTTACTTTAATATCCAAAAATAGTCAATAAAAAACGAAATTTCCTTTATATTTTTATAGACACTTTTTTGTATAATGAACGAGGTTTAAGAAAGTACTTGTAAGTTATTACAAGGGCAAAGGGTTTAAAGTATTTATAATGGGAGGACAAGGAAAATGAACAAAAAATCCAACAAGGATTCAGTAGTCGCTTTCGGAGGCGCAGGCTGGTTCCACATCATCTACATGTTATTGATGTTCTGGTTCTATGTAGGAATGATCAATGATGGTAGTAACAACATCGCTGGAAACATTGCAGAGGCAATGGGAACGACAGCAGGTAACATTTCTAACTGTAATGCAATCGCAGGTGTTCTTGGTGTCATCATCTTCTTGATCGTTGGTGTTGTTAACCGTAAGATTGGTGCACGTATGATGTCAGGTATCAACTGTATCATCGCCGGTATCACTTACATGGGCGTTTTGAATGCTCCGAATACAGTAATTTACACAATCATGATGGCTATCACATGTGGTACGATCATGTCCGCTGGTTACCTTTGCGGTGGTGTACTGGTTGCTAATTGGTTCCCGAAGAAAAAAGGTATCGTTATGGGATATACAACAATGGGACATAACCTTGCTACAGCAGCATTCGTTCCGTTAATCGTATTCCTGGTAGGTAAATTAGGTGTACATAAAGCAGGTCTTCCGATTTCTATCGCAGTTATCATTCTTGGTATTGTTGGACTTATCTTCGTACGTAACACTCCATTTGAGAGAAATATGTATCCGGATAATGTTTCCAAAGAAGTATATGAAGCAGAGTATGATACAGATTCAACAGATGATGGTGGCTGGACAACAGGTAAACTGTTAAAATGTGATCAGATTTGGATCGTAGCTATCGTAACAGGTGTATTCCAGATTTGTTCTGTAGGTACAATGTCTCAGATGGTAGGTCGTTCTACTTCCTTACTTGTATCTTTTGGTGCAAATGAGGCAACTGCAACAGTGACAGCTGTATCTATCATGTCTGTTTGTGCAGTAATCGGTGTTGTAGGATCATTCTTGATCGGTGTTCTTGATCAGAAAATCGGTACAAAGAAAGCTATGATCTTCTTCGGAATTTGGTATGCATGTGCATTATTATGTAACTTTACAAATACAAAAGCAGGTTTCTGGATTTCCATTATCATGATTGGTATCGGAATCGGTGGTTCTGCAAACTTTACTACATCTCTTCCTGCATCTGTATTTGGACGTCAGGGATATGACAAAGTTAACTCTGTATTATTCCCAATCCAGGGTATCATTACAGCAATGACATTTGCTATCAACGGTTTCGTTATGAACATGACAGGTGGTAACGTTCGTTATGCTTACGTTATCGATGCTTGTCTTGCAATCATCAACGTATTACTGATCGTATTCTTCGTAAAAGATCACAAATACAACAAGGATTGGCAGGCAGGAGAAGCTGCAAAAACAAAATAGTTAAATAAATATAGGATATTATATCAAGATCCAATCTGTGAAACAGAAGTTTTGATAAAAGGTTAAGCAAAGAAGAAAGCGCCGTGTGGAAGGTTATTCCATCGGCGTTTTTCTTTTTTCACTTGCATGAAATTGCTGCCTGTGGCATTATGAAATATAGCATTGTTCTGCATACAGAAATATTAAAATATAGAAATTTTAAAATATAAAAATGTTAAAATACAGAAATGTTATCGGAAGAAAGCTGAGGAAAAAATGAGAGAATACAGTCAGAGAATAAAATGTGTGATTTTGGCAGCTGTGCTGTGCATCAGCCTGATCTTTTGTGGATGTCAGAGCAGTTTGACACTTTTGAAAAATAAGACAAAACCGGAGACAACGGAGACTGATGCAAAAATCAAGTTGTCGGTATGGGCATTTTTTGATGAGAATACGCCAGGAACGTATTATGTGGATCTGTGGCAGGAGCTTGAGGAAAAATTTGGTTATGATATTGAGCTAAAAGCTTATTCCACAGAGCAGATCAAGGATAAATTAAAAGTTGCGCTTGTATGTGATGAATTGCCAGATGTTTTTGTTGTCTGGGGTGGAAATTATCCGAATTTTCTGTTTGACGCAGATGCTTGTGTTCCGGTGGAACAATATCTGGAAAATGCGGATTATCAATTTGATGATTCCTATGTGCAACCGTATAAAGATGGGCATAATTATATTATTCCTTGTCTGGTAGAAGCTTATGCGGTTACGTATTGCAATCAGAATCTGATGAAAGAAATTGGATTGTCGATGCCACAGACATGGGATGAATTACTGGCAATGGTAGAACAGGTCAATGCATATAATCAGGAGCATGGAACTTCCTATGCTGCCCTGGAGCTTGGTGACAAGGATCTGTGGCTGGCAGAACTTCTGTATACCGTACTGGTTAACTGTGAGAATCCTTATGCGCAGGCACAGCTGGCCAAAGGAACCATCGATTTTACAGATCCTGTGTTTTCAGATGCAGCACAGAAACTGATGCAGCTTGTAGATATGGGAGCTTTTCCTGAGAAGTTTCTGGAAACCGGAGAGGTGGAAGCAGTGCAAAATTTTGCTGAAGGAAAGGCGGTGCTTTTCCCGCATCAGTCAACCATCGTATACCATTTGCTGGATGAAATGGGAAGTGATGCAATTTCCGTGGAGCAATTTCCGGGATATACACAGCGAAGTGAAGAGGATGGAAAGTACATGGTAGATATCAATCATACACTGACACCGGGACTTTGCATCAGTTCAGATTCTAACTATCAGGATGAGGCAGCAGAACTTTGTCTGGAGTTCGCAAAGCAGGTAAATAAGAGGAATGTGGAGCAATACGATTATCTGGATATGATCCGGCAGAGTGGTCTGACAGTACCTGAGGGTAGTCCGCTGGCAGTCAGACAGTTTCACCAGATGATTGATGAATCCAGTGTATATACACCATTATGGTATGCAGTCATGGACAAAGAAGATGGTGACAATTGGCGAAATCTGATCAAAAAGCTGCTTGGAAAAGCAATCACGGTCGATGAGTTTGTTCAGAGTGCGCAGCAGTATATGAATTTTACAAACTAGCAGTAAGTATTGATAGCAAGATAGATTTTTTTCTTGTTGGATGTAAGGGATAGAATGGGAGATGCGTCCTTTAACTGGAAAAAATATGCGATAAGTACAGAAATTGCTAACAAATCTTAACACAAACTTAAAGGTTTTTTCTTTGAATCTGTGCTATGATAGGTTGCGGACATGAAAGCCCGTTTGATGCATATAGATAAAAGGAGATACTAAAGGACATTGAGAATGGATAAAATAAGGGAAGTTATTAATAGGATTTTTCGAGATGAGAGGGAAAAACGTCTGATGGGCGCAGCTATACTGGTGCTGATCGGGCTTTGTATTTTTATATTGACGATCAGTCCATTGGTAGGTGGAAGTCCGATCATCACTTTAAATGGTGATGAGGATATGAAAGTTGAGTGTGGCAGCGAATTTACGGATCCGGGGGCAAAAGCCTCTGTCAAAGATGAAGATATCAGTGATCTGGTTGTGGCTACCAGCAATGTGGACACGTCTAAACTTGGTACTTACCATGTGGAGTACAAATTAAAATATAAGAAGAGAAAAGTTTCAAAACAGCGTACGGTGGAAGTAGTTGACCACACCGGACCGGTGATCACATTAAACGGTGATGCGAAAGTTGTAGTGAACAGCTTTGATGAATATAAGGATGCAGGGGCGACCGCGATCGATGCCTGTGATGGTGATGTGTCCAAAGAGATAAAGACAAAAAAAGAGCAGGTAAATGATTATACGCTGAAAATTCATTATGAAGCAACGGATAGCCATGGAAATACCGGAGAGGCAGACCGTGAAGTTGTATTGCCGGATGTCTCTGCACCGGAGATCACACTAAATGGTGATGCGCAGATCACGCTCAAAGAGCAGGAGAAATATGAGGATCCGGGTGTTACAGCAGTGGATGACAGAGATGGTGATATTACCGCAAATGTGGTAAAAACAGGTTATGTGGATATTTACCGACCAGATACGTATACTGTGACATATACGGCGACGGATTCCAGTGGAAATGTTTCCCAGGTAACACGAAAAGTAACAGTTGAGAAAAATACAGCCAGTCAGGAAGATGCCATTTATCTGACTTTTGATGACGGCCCGAGTTCAGATGTGACTGTGCGTGTACTGGATACGTTGAAAGCTAACGGTATCAAAGCAACATTTTTTATCTGCGACTATGATGAAGATAAATTACCGATCATTAAGCGTATGATCGATGAGGGACACACCATAGGAATCCATGGTTATTCCCATGATTACAGTCAGATTTATACATCTGTAGACGCATTTATGAATAATATCAATACATTGAAAAATAAGTTGAAAGAAGATACAGGATACGATGCATTTTCCATTCGTTTTCCGGGTGGAAGTTCCAATACAGTCAGTAAAAAATATTGTGCTGGCGTGATGTCGCAGCTGGTTCAGAAAGTGACAGATGACGGTCTGATGTATATGGATTGGAATGTGTCATCCGGTGATGCTGAAGGAAATAACCGACCGGTAAATCTGATCATTGGCAATGTAACCGGAGGATTTAAGCATGGGCGCAGCAATGTGGTACTGATGCATGATACTTCAGCAAAGCAGACATCTGCTGATGCATTGCAAAGTATTATCACTTATGGAAAGAACAATGGCTATTCTTTCTACCCGATTTCCAAAGATACTGCACCTGTTCATCACCGTGTCAATAATTAAACATCAATAATTAAAGAGGATGAGAAAAGAACAGAGAATCGAAGGAAGAGATGTAACAGGAGAGAGTTAGATTATCATGAAGAAGTTACTTCGTTATATGAAAGATTATAAAAAAGAGTCCGTGTTGGGGCCATTGTTTAAACTGCTGGAGGCTACGTTGGAATTATTCGTGCCTCTGGTAGTGGCTGCTATTATTGATACTGGTATCGGAAATCAAGATCGCAGTTATGTTATAAAGATGAGCTTTGTTCTTGTTTTGCTCGGACTGATAGGGCTGGCATTCTCTATTACAGCGCAGTATTTTGCAGCAAAGGCAGCAGTCGGATTTGTAACCAAAATCCGTCATGTGCTGTTTGCTCATATCCAGAAATTATCCTATGCGGAATTGGATACGCAGGGAACATCGACACTGATCACGCGTATGACCAGTGATATGAATCAGGTGCAGAATGGGGTAAACCTCACTCTGCGCCTGTTGCTGCGTTCCCCCTTTGTTGTTTTTGGAGCAATGGTCATGGCATTTACTATTGATGTAAAAGCCGCATTGGTATTTGCTGTAGGCATTCCGGCATTAGCTGTCGTTGTGTTTGGGATTATGCTGACTTGCATTCCATTGTATCGAAAAGTGCAGAACCGTTTAGATAAAGTGCTTTCATTGACAAGAGAAAATCTGACGGGTGTTCGTGTGCTGCGTGCATTTTGTAAGGAAGAGGAACAGGAAGAAGAATTTCAGAGACAGAATCAGATGCTGACTGATACACAGAAATTTGTAGGACGTATTTCTGCGTTGTTGAATCCTCTGACTTATATCATCATTAATGTGGCGATTATTGCACTGATCTGGGTTGGTGCAATTCGTGTAGATATGGGAATTATCTCACAGGGTGCAGTTGTCGCACTGTATAATTATATGTCACAGATATTGACAGAGTTGATCAAACTGGCGAACCTGATCATCAATATCACGAAATCGGTAGCCTGTGGAAATCGAATTCAGTCTGTACTGGAGGTGGAACCATCTATCAAAGACGGCAATTCACATGCAGAACGTATGTCAGAATACAGTGTTGTTTTTGATCATGCAGGTATCCGTTATCCGCAGGCTGCAGAAGAAGCGGTCAGTGATATTTCGTTGAAAATTCGTCCGGGAGAAACGATTGGTATTATCGGTGGAACCGGTTCAGGTAAATCTTCGTTGATAAATCTGATTCCGCGTTTTTATGATTGCAGTTCCGGGGCAGTATATGTGGATGGTAAAAATGTGTGTGACTATAGTCTGGCAGAACTGAGAAGTAAAATAGGTGTTGTTCCACAAAAAGCCGTATTGTTTGCGGGTACGATCCGTTCTAATATGTTGTGGGGAAAACCGGAAGCGACAGAAAAAGAGATTTTTGATGCGTTGGAAATTGCCCAGGCAAAAGATGTAGTTTTGAAGAAAGAAAAAGGACTGGATGCTGAGGTGGAACAGGGAGGTAAAAATTTTTCCGGTGGACAGCGACAGCGTCTGACCATTGCCCGTGCACTTGTGAAAAATCCGGAGATTCTGATCCTGGATGACAGTTCCTCTGCACTGGATTTTGCGACAGATGCGGCACTCCGTATGGCCATTGGGGCAATGGAGCACAAACCAACGGTATTTATTGTTTCCCAGAGAACTGCTTCGATTCAGTATGCGGACAAGATCGTTGTGTTGGATGATGGAGCAATAGTCGGAATTGGGTCTCATGAGGAGTTGATGGACTCCTGTGAAGTATATCGGGAGATTTATGATTCTCAATATAATAAAACCGGGAAAGTTCCGTACGATAATTGTGTAAAGCAATAAAAAGAGGAAACAGATTACTTGCTTATGAACAAGAATGCAGTGCATTCTTGCGTATAGAAAAGGAGGAACTAGCTGTGCATAAATCCGAAACACAGATGAATACATTAAGAAAAGTACTTCATTATATAGGTACGTATCGTTTCTGGATGGCTGCTTCTATCGTGTTAGCAGCAGTGACAGTTGCACTTACCTTATACATTCCGATTCTGGTAGGACGTGCCATTGATTTTATTGTTGGCTGGAAAAATGTGGATTTTGCAAATATTGTAAATCTTCTGATTGAGATTGGAATTCTGGCGGCAATTACAGCAGTGCTGCAGTGGATCATGAATACGATCAATAACAAAGTAACCTATCAGGTTGTAAGAGATGTGCGTAATCAGGCATTCGCACGCATGCAGAAAATGCCATTGAAATATCTGGATGCACATTCCTACGGTGAGATTGTAAGTCGGGTTATTGCAGATGTGGATCAGTTTGCAGACGGACTATTGATGGGATTTACGCAGCTTTTTACCGGTGTGGTAACAATCATTGGTACGCTGTTCTTTATGCTGACGATTCACCCGGGGATTACGCTGGTAGTAGTAGGTCTGACACCGATATCTCTGTTTGTTGCAAGATTTATTGCAAAACGGACCTATGATATGTTTCGACTGCAGTCAGAGACAAGAGCAGAACAGACAGCGCTTATTGATGAAATGGTTGGAAATCAGAAAGTGGTACAGGCATTTTCCCACGAAGATGAGGCATTGGAGCAGTTCGATGAGATTAATGGGCGACTGCAGAAATGCTCTCTTCGAGCCACCTTTTTTTCATCATTGACAAATCCGTGTACACGTTTTGTAAACAGTATCGTATATGCGGGGGTAGCTCTGGCGGGAGCACTCAGTGTTATTACTGGGGGACTGACAGTCGGCGGGCTTTCCTGTTTCTTAAGTTACGCAAATCAATATACGAAGCCATTTAACGAGATTTCGGGGGTTATCACAGAACTTCAGAATGCACTGGCCTGTGCGGCACGTATTTTTGAACTGATTGAGGAAGAAGTGGAAATTCCGGATCATGCAGATGCATCAGTATTGCAGAAAGTTGATGGAAAAGTGGATTTAAAGGATGTTGATTTTTCTTATGTGCCGGAGCAGAGACTTATTGAACATTTGAATCTGGATGTTAAGCCGGGTCAGACGATCGCAATTGTCGGTCCAACCGGATGCGGAAAAACAACACTGATCAATCTGCTGATGCGTTTTTATGATGTAAATGCCGGTTCTGTCTGTGTGGAAGATTTGGATATCCGTCATGTGACACGTCATAGCCTGCGGGAAAATTACGGTATGGTACTTCAGGATACATGGCTGCAGTGTGGAACAATTCGGGATAATATCCGTATGGGGCGTCCGGATGCCACGGATGAGGAAGTGGTTGCAGCAGCAAAAGCCTGCCATGCACATGGATTTATCAAGCGTTTGGCAGATGGTTATGATACAGTAATTGGAGAGGATGGAGGAAATCTGTCGCAGGGACAGAAGCAGTTGTTATCGATTGCGAGAGTTATGCTTTGCCAGCCACCGATGTTGATCCTGGATGAGGCGACATCTTCTATTGATACAAGAACGGAGATTAAAATTCAAGATGCATTTGCAAAACTGATGAAAGGAAGAACCAGTTTTATTGTAGCTCATCGACTTTCTACTATTCAGAATGCTGACCGGATTCTTGTCATGAAGGATGGAAGTATTATAGAGCAGGGAAGTCATGAACAATTGCTGGCACAGAAAGGATTCTATTATAATCTGTATAACAGTCAGTTTGCACATTAAAAAAATATCATTTTCCAGTAATGGAAAATGATATTTTTTTCAGTTAGCATGAACGCAGAATAAGCAAGTAGCAAAAGCGGATTGCGAATGTCCGAATTACAGCAGCTTTTTAATTGTATGTAAGAAGGATTCTACGTCTTCTTTGGTAGTACCCCAGGCTGTAACCAGACGGATTGGAATCATGCCATTTTTTTCCGGAGCCCATTCATAAAAGAAGAAATCTTTTTCCAGTTCCTTAACGATAGCAGTCGGAAGAATCGGGAAAATCTGGTTAGTCTGCGAACTTCCGAAGAACTGTATGCCAAGCTCCGTCAGAGAATCACGCAGGAGAGAAGCCATTTCATTTGCGTGTGCGGCCATGGAAAAATAGATGCTGTCCATACCGCCTTCCAGCAGAGCCTCAAACTGAACTCCAATCAGACGTCCTTTGGCCAATAGTCCACACTGACGTTTGATCATCCAGCGGAAGTGGTCATCTATCGTGTCATTCAGAATGACGAGTGCTTCACCAAAGAGGGCACCATTTTTTGTTCCGCCAATATAAAAAGCATCGCAAAGTGTGGCAAGTTCCTGAATGGACAGGTCATTGTCCTGACAAGTGAGTGCACAGCCAAGTCTGGCTCCATCTACGTAAAGCAGCATATTGCGTTCTTTACATTTTTCAGAAAGAGCGGTCATTTCTGCTTTGCTGTAAATTGTGCCAACTTCCGTAGGCTGCGAGATATATGCAAGTTTTGGGATTGGTGTATGCTCATCTTCAAATTCTTCCCATGCCTGATCAATCATAGAAGGTGTCAATTTGCCATTGTCACCTTCTACAGTAACAATTCGATGCCCTGTACCTTCCACAGCACCAGTTTCGTGAAAATATGCGTGTCCTCCTCGGACACTTACAACAGCCTCATATGGCCGCAGCGTAGCAGCAATCGTTGTGACATTACAGGGTGTGCCGCCTACCATCATGTGTACATGGCAATCATGATTGCCAATCAGATCCTGGATCATACGGGCTGCATGTTCACAGTGTTCGTCTAATCCGTATCCGTCTGAGTGTTCATAATTTGTTTTTACAAGCGCATCCATGACTTTTGGATGTGCGCCCTGACTGTAGTCTGAGCGAAAATAAATCATATGTTTGTCCCTCCAATAATTATAAATATCTCCCCCAAGTCATAAATCACGCACCAGATCTTGCGTGCGTAATGGGAAAAGGTTACATAGAGAGTATAACAAGGAGGGGAAGAGTGAGCAAGTTATTTATAAAAAAGGATGCATTAATGTGTAACAATGGAGCAATTCAGTTATATCGGTGAGTAGATAAATATATTTTTGACACTCATGTTATAAATAGGCTGCCAGGAACAAAAAGAAACAGTCCACATATATTAAAGAGAAATCTACGACATTTTTTGGAGGTTATTTTGAAAAAGAGTGTAAAAAAAGTAATTTCTATGATTCTCTGTGTCGCTGTTGTTGGCGGCATGTTGCTAACGGGATGTGGTCAGACATCGGTTTCGGATGAAATTGCAGGAAGCTCTGAAGAAAAAGAAAGTGCCGTTGAACCTGAGAAAAAAGTCGAAGCATCTGCATTGCAGAAAGTGACCCTGAATGAGGTTGCACATTCCATTTTTTATGCACCGATGTATGTAGCAATTGAAGAAGGATATTTTAAAGATGTCGGTATTGATCTGGATCTTGTGACTGGATTTGGTGCAGATAAGGTTATGACCGCTGTACTTTCCGGCGAAGCGGATATTGGATTTATGGGACCGGAGACAACAGTATATACTGCAAATGAAGGAAGCAAAGATCCGGTCATTAATTTTGCACAGCTGACCCAGCGTGCAGGAAATTTTCTTGTTGCAAGAGAAGAAATCACTGATTTTAAATGGTCAGACCTGATTGGCAAAGATGTCCTTGGTGGCAGAGCCGGTGGCATGCCGGAAATGGTATTTGAATATATCTTAAAAGAAAATGGTATTGATCCTTCTAAAGTAAACATCGATCAAAGTATTGATTTTGGTTCCACCGGAGCAGCTTTTACAGGCGGGAAGGGAACGTATACCGTAGAATTTGAGCCGGGTGCAACACTTCTCGAACAGGAAAATGCAGGTTATGTGGTGGCCTCCCTCGGTGTGGATTCAGGATATGTGCCATATACCGCATTCAGCGCAAAAAAAAGTTATATGGAGAAACATCCGGATATAATCCAGGCATTTACCGATGCATTGCAGCAAGGCATGGAATATGTCAATACACATACACCGGAGGAAATTGCAGACAGCATTCAACCGCAGTTTTCTGAGACAGACACGGCAACCATCACAACGATCATCCGTCGATATCAGGAGCAGGACACATGGAAAAGAGATCTTGTGTTTTCGGAGGATAGTTTTACATTGTTGTTAGATATTCTTGAAAGTGCCGGTCAGCTGGAGAAACGGCCGGATTATCAGGAGATTGTAACTACCGAATATGCAAAGAAAGCGTTGCAGTAAAAAAATAGTTGTCAACATATGTTGTAAGGAGTGTAACTGAAAATCAAAAGTTTTTGTGGTTGAACGCAAAAACTTTTGATTTTTGTTTAAAAGGGAATTACGTTGTTGAATTTTCCCGGATATTCTTATTTCTGCAGATTGTAACGATGGAGTTTGTTTCGTAGCACAAATCGTTTGCTTTTTATTGTAAGTAAAAAATAGTAGTGTTACAATAACTATATTCGCATTAAATGTGATAGGAATGAAGCAAAGGAGAGTGTAAAAAATGGGATTAAACAGCACACCGAGTGCCAATCGCGTACATATTGGCTTTTTTGGGAGAAGAAATGCAGGAAAATCCAGCGTGGTAAATGCTGTGACAGGGCAGGAACTGGCAGTGGTATCAGACACGAAGGGAACGACCACGGATCCGGTTTACAAATCTATGGAGTTGCTGCCAATCGGACCAGTAGTGATCATTGATACACCTGGTTTTGATGATGAAGGTGCGTTGGGTGAGTTACGTGTCAGAAAAACAAAACAGGTATTGAATAAGACTGATATTGCTGTGCTTGTAGTGGATGCCACAGAAGGCAAAAAGCAGTGTGATGAAGAACTTATTCATATTTTTAAGGAAAAAGAGATCCCATATATTATTGTAAATAATAAGGCTGATTTACTTTCAAGTGAATTTTTAGAAAAAGTCTGTCAGAAAAATCCATCTGAACAAAGGAAAGCAGAGCAAACAGCATTGCTTACTTCTGGTCAGGAACAATATGTCAGTGCTCTTACTGGTGCCGGAATCTATGAACTAAAAGAATGTATCGGAAAACTGACACCTAACGAGGATATGACACTGAAAATTGTAGGAGATCTGTTGAATCCGGGAGATTTCGTGGTCTTGGTTGTACCAATTGATTCAGCGGCACCAAAAGGACGTCTGATTCTGCCGCAGCAACAGACAATTCGGGATGTGCTGGAAGCAAATGCAGCAGCCATAGTAGTAAAAGAAAGCGAATTAAAGCAGACATTGGAGCAGCTTGGCAGAAGACCGGCCATGGTCATTACCGATAGTCAGGCTTTTGAACAGGTATCAGAGGTGGTTTCAGAGGAGATCCCACTTACATCGTTTTCTATTTTGATGGCACGCTACAAAGGCTACCTTGATACTGCGGTAAAAGGAGTGGCTGCTATCGACCATCTGAAGGATGGAGATAAAATATTGATTTCTGAGGGATGTACGCATCACCGTCAATGTGATGATATCGGAACCGTCAAGATCCCGCGCTGGTTAAAACAGCATACAGGAAAAGAACTTATCATTGAGACAAGTTCGGGAACGGAATTTCCAGAAGATCTGACATCATATGCGTTAGTGATCCACTGCGGTGGCTGCATGCTGAATGAAAGGGAAGTAAAATACCGCATGAAGTGTGCGGAGGATCAGAAGGTTCCGTTTACGAATTATGGAATTGCTATTGCACAGATGAAAGGAATTTTAAAACGTAGCATTGAACTTTTTCCGAATCTGAACGCAGAATACAAAAATAAAAATTAAGGGTATCTTAATTTTCGGCATTTTCAGCCATTCCTTATAAATCAAAGAAAAAGTGCTACAAAGCCTTATTTTACGGGCATTGTAGCACTTCTTTTTGATGGTAGATGAACATGGAAAAATGCAAATAAACGCAAACGGTTAGTAACACGTTAGTAACAAATTTTTATCTTCTCAATTTCGCTCCGGAGGTCTTCCAGAGTACGGTGTCCGTAGACATCGTTTGTAACATCTCCACCAAAGCTGTGGCCGAGCATTCGCTTCCGGTCGTTCTCCTTTACTTCATATTTCTCACATAAGGAAGAGAAGGTATGCCGGCAGTCATGCGGGGTATGCTTTTCACCTGTTGGAGCAATGGCAATGCCAAGATCAGACAAGGCAGCAGTCATATCTTTCCGGAACTTCTGTGTTTGACAGCCAAGTATATTTTGGATTCCGTATTTCTCACAACGATCTGCAACCATATAATAAATTCCGGAATAGATCGGTACTGTACGAATCTTGCTGGAACGTGTCTTGATTCCGCCATGAAAACTTTTATCCTTCAGACAGATTGTTATTTTGGAATATTCGGTAATCCGAAAACCACTGTAACACATGATCAGAAGCATCTGGACCACGTCATTTTCTTTATTCTTCCAAAGAATCTTCATTTCATCATCTGTGAATGGCACTCCGTGCTCATCATCGTCCTCCGTATTGATTTTTACATGTGCAGAGTAATCTTTATCACATAATTCATAAATTTCAGCGTAAGCGTACATCTGATGCATTAGAGACACGATCAATTCTTTACTGGCATGTTTCAGCGGGCATGAATCAATGACGTTTTGCAGATCCTGATGGCGCAGATCAGCAAATACTTTGTCATGGATGACTAAACAGTTTTTATATGCTGCCCTGGTAGAATTTTTGGATGATTTAGAGAACTTCCGGCTCTGATCACGTTTATACTTCCAATCGTAAAATTCTTCGTACACATCCGAAAAAGTCTTTTTGGCATCGTCCAGTTTCTCATCTGCGGCTTTTGTGAGATTGTAGTCTGCTAGAATAGACTGGATCAGTTTGCTGTCAGAGATTTCTGCGGTTGCTGCCAGCGTTTTTTCATATCCTGGGTAATAAGTACCGGCTTTATATGCAGTCAGCACTGCAAAACCGATCATCCAATCAGAAACATAGCAGAGAGCTTTTGGCGTTTTGGGAACTCCATCCAGCGTAAATTCAGTAGTAGGTGGATGGACGGCATAAGGGTTGCGCCGTCCTTTGCCAAGGTATTTGATGGAGCCGTATCCGTTTGGTATCTTGGGATACTTCTTTCGCTTTGCCATGAAAAACATCTCCTTTTGTGAAAAAATGAGTATAAAAAATACAGCCAGCGGGGAACGGGAGTTCCGCTTGCATGACTGCACCGAAGATGATACAATATTTCTGCGCTATGGTATCATTCTTCGGAATGTTACTTGCCGGTTCCTGTTGGCGCAGGAGCCGGTTTTTTATTTAAACTATAGGTACAATATCAAGTGCGCATCTTTTACAAGGAATCAATCCTTTTGCCAGAGCATCTGATAAATCAATGGCTTGGGCATCTTTGATGCCACTGCAGTGTTGGTTTGAATGAAATTTATTACTGCCCGGTGTAGTATATACTGTATTTCGAACTGCAATATCGAGGTTTAATATTTGTCCAAGGTATGTTACATCTTGAGGATATATATTACAGTGTCGATTCACTTCCTCATCAAGAACAGAACTCAAGTGAATAAATGGGTTGTGATAATTTAAAAGATCTAATAAAAATAAGAGCTGACAGAACCCGAATATTTGGACATCTTTATTTGGATTAAAAATCTCATCAACTCTTAATCGCGTACGAGAATTATAATTATATGTACGTCCACCATGAGCAGCAAGATTTCTGTAATCAGAACAGATAGAAAGAGTATCCATCATAAGTTTCCTACCAGCCTCATAGGATATACCAAGTGATGACAAATCGTATAATCTATCGAGCATTTGATTTTGCTGTTCCGTTTTGAATTGATCAATAAAATTAACGATAGTACCAAAATATACACTTTTAAACAGTATCCAAGGAGGAACGATACCATGTTCTGCTTGATAATGATGAATAGGATCTTTATCTGTATCCAGTGTTTTTTTCATGGTATCCAATAATCCGGCAAGACTGAATCGATATTTCCTTTTTGATTTATTTCTATAATTACGATATAAAAGATAATCGTCAGGGTGAACACCAAAAGATTTGGCGACTACATCAGCAGCAACTTCTTTAATGTGTTCTTCTAAGTCAATCATTGCAGCCATAACAGCATTTCTTAAATGTTTATCTAACATATATAGAGAAACGATTTGATTAAAAGTAACTCCAGAACGGAAGATTTTTTTCCCGTTTGAAAAATAAACATATGGATCTCTGTAACTTTTGATTAAGTTTGAATAACCAAATAATTCCAAATATTTTATAGCTGCATTTTCATCGGAAATAATCAAATTTTGAGATTTGAGTTTCTCTATTTGTTGTTCTGGTGTTGTATAAATGATATTTTTTGATTCCATATTTTCCTCCAAATGCAAAAAGAGCCTTGGAATACAATCCCAAGACTCTTTTGCGACCGCCCAGCAGTCATTCACTAAGTAGCTACATTATAACATATGCAAAAGTCTTGTCAAGTATTCTTTAAATATTGTGGTATTTTATTTTTTAAAATTCATTATCATTGCATTATATCCGGCAAGCCGTGCCACCTGCTCGGCAGTCAGCCCCGGATTATCTAAAATAAGTTCATCTGGGATAAGAAGCTCTGCCGCAAAAGTGTTGGCTTCATTTTCAATTTTACTCATGCTGAAAAATGTTTTATTCCGGATAAAGTAGCAATTCTGTTTTCTATGCAAAATAGCATGTCCCACTTCGTGAGCCATAACAAGTCGCATTTCAGATTCAGATAGATTCTGGTTGATGAAAATGTACCGGTGATTTTTAAGGAACATGTAACATCCGTCAAAACTCAAATCGCAAAACTGATATAGGATTCCTAGTCGATCTGCCAGAATGAACGGATCGCTGGTACCTGTTTTTCTTTTATAGTAAGCAACGATCTTTTTTATGTCGCTCATCCAACTCACCTACTTTTTGTATTTCTTTGGAGTGTATTTCTCCTTGTTTATGATTTTCAAACGTTTCAGTGCAATTTCCAATTCATCGCGGAATAGTTCAGCGGCTTCCGGATCTAATTCCTCTCCGTTGTAGCTTGCAGGACCAGCTTCACCAGAAGTAAGTTTTGCCATGATGTTTTCCAAATCCTTAGCAATATCTCGCTCGTCTTTAGGAGTGATTTTGGGTGATTCACTATCAGGCGCTTCATTCTTGCCTGTCATTAAATAAGATAAAGATACACCAAAATAATCAGCTATTTTTTGTAGTTTTTCTGGTTTTGGAGTGTATTTTCCTTGTTTCCAACTTGTGAGCGTTGCCGTGGTAACACCTGTTTCTTTTGAAACACGATAAGCTGTAACACCGTGTTCTTTCAATAATTGTTCAAATATTTCATACATAGTTTTTCTCTTTCTTAAAAAATAACTTAGAAAACTATGCGAAAAGTATTGACTAGCATAGAAACCTATGCTATAGTACATGCATAGCTTAGATAACTAAGTTAAAACTAAGGTTTCTTAAATAACTTAGGTGACAATTTGATTATATAAGAAACCTTAGTTAAAGTCAAATATTATTTAATGAGCGGGAGGTGGAAAAGTGTACGAAAAATTGCAGGATTTATTAGATAAAACCAACAAAACGGCATATCAGGTTGCACAGGAGACCGGTGTTTCAACTGCAACACTCTCTAATTGGAAAAATGGAAATTATGTTCCAAAGGTAGATAAAATCAAAATTCTTGCGGATTATTTCGGTGTTTCAATCGAATATTTCTTACAGTAGATGAGCTGATCAGTGATCCAGCAGAGAGAAATGTGTAGAAAGGAAGTAAAAGATGGATATCAGAGTAACTAAACTGGAAGACCGTTGCTTTTTGCAAATTGACTCAAAAAAGATTGAAATAGCTGAATACAAAATAAAAAGCTCTGCTGATGGAGAAACAGAGCTTTCAGTAACAGTTCGAGGCGTAACACCTATATTTGAGATGTCAACCAGCCTAAAAGAGTAGATGTGATAGTACCAGTTATCCAAGAATTACGTTCCATTACAGAAGAAAACTTGGAAAATAGTCCTTTTTGTGGAGAAAGCTGATTATTAACAACCTCATGTTTATATTAGTGAATTTAGTATAGGAGAAAATGAAAGGAAAAACAATGCCGGGATACAATTTCAATCATTTTACCGGGAAAACCAAAAGTGGGAATACACGGAAAAATCGCAAGAAAAAAGAGCGAAAGACTAAAGCACATACTAATAAGTATGAGAAGTATAGCAATCAAAGATGATCCAACAGAGAGGAATGCGTAGAAAGGAGGGGAGAAATTACGTGGATTATTGCAGTACTTATTACAGGAATAATAGTTTTACTTATACGGTTATTTTCAATCAAAATCCGGTTTAAAGCTTTTATCTATTTTATCGTAGATAAAGGATACACTGAACCAACTCATGAAGAGATGGTTCAGTGTATCAAGATTGTAATCCAAAAGACTATAGAAGATTGGGCTAAGAGATATTTTTAGAAATTTCATCAGGGATATATTTGTTTGCAAGGGCAGTGGTAACACCCTCTGCGATAGCAGAAACAACCTTTAAACTAGCACCACCAACTTTTGCAAAAATTGTCTTGGTTTGCTTCCAATTTTGCTCGGATCGTATATTTGCAAGGAAATCATGGCCGGGCGGTTCCAGGCAGCATTCATAGCATATTTGTCCCCAACCTTTTTGCTGACAAATATCTGATAAAAATCCGACTTTTATACAATATTGAACATGATACAAAATTTGGTCAGTAGAATACGAGGACAAAAAATCGTTATAGATGGAATTTTTTTCGTAATCAAAAGAAACCGGTTCATTCAAGTGCTCGTATTTTTCAACAGTAAAGAGGATTGCACGAATACAAGAGATATCTAATTGCATAAAAAGTTCCTTTCATTTGTACTCAGCTCTGGCGGGAGCCTGTGTATCGATTATAGGAGAAAGAAACGAAAAAAGCAATTAGAAAGAGGTGAGATACATGGAACATCATGAAATCATGAGTGCATCAGAAGCGGCACGTCTGCTTGGATGTTCTCCAGAAAAAGTGAGACAGCATATCAGAGCCGGAGTATGGAAATTCGGGATTTGTGTTCCGAAGCAAAAAGGTGGGAAGAAAGATTCGTTTATTATCTACCGCCGGCAGCTGATGAAAACATTGGAGGGTGAACAATGAACAAACTTAAAATTGCCGGAATCATCATATCGATAGTGGCAGCAGCCGTGTTTGTATTCCTGTATTTTGGCAGACCACACACGGTAATAAATGCAATCCTGGTGATGTTGGCCGGAGGCGTTGCAGTGCTTGGATTAATGATGATTTCGGTAGTAGAAGAAATTAATCTGGAGGATACCAATGATGAAAAATAAGATTGCATTCGGACTGTGCGCCACAGGTCTTGGAATAGCCTCCATCGGAATGATGGGGCTGTCTAGTGAGGGACAAGCCGGATTCGTTCTGGCGGTGAAGATCACAGTTATTGGACTGGCGATTGCCGGTGCGGGAATCTGTTTTGCGCCGGCGCAAAACTGGAGATGACAGCTGAAATAGAATCATCCGATTCACTGTCCTGTAGTGGACACCAAAAACGTTGAACTGTCTCATACCATTAGAAAAAATCTCCTTAAAAATAAATACATCGGTGTCCACTACAGGGCAGTGAACTAACGGACATTTATGGGATATAAAAGAAACAACGGACAAAATGAGGAATCTTGAAAACAAGACAAAAAAGTACATCCGGAAGCGGCAACTTCCGGATGTATAAAGAAGACTTTTCAAAAAAAGGATATGCTATAAATCCTATTAATACTATAGCTTAATTCATGGGAAAAGTCAACAAAATCCAGCAAAATAGCGGGTTTACGAGCACCGGAGCAATCCGGTATTCAATCTCGATAAAGATATTAAAGTTAGGACATATGCACCATGATCAAGAGAAAGAGATATTACTTCCGCAAGGGAGACATCATCGATGTGGAAGAGTTCCACGATGGTCGATATGGAGCACCAGGGCAGAAGCGGCAGAAGAGAGTCAAGCCAACACAGGAGCAGATGCAGCAGGTAAACGCGCAGAACAAAGCGAAGCGGTGTAGACAGAGAATGCTGGCGTTTTTTAGAGAAGGAGACATCTTGGCCACATGGACTTATGAAGTGAAGAATAGACCACCGACCATGCAGGATGCATTGAAAGATTTTCAGAAAGCCATGAGATACGTGAGACGTGAGTTTAAAAAGCGAGGATATGAAGTTTTCTGGATTCGCAACATCGAAAAGGGAACCAAGGGAGCATGGCACATCCATCTGGTGATCAATGAGATCGGGGGCACGGTCAGCATCATACAGAAAGCATGGACGAAGGGTGGCACCTGGTCCATAGAAATCAAACATAGCAAATACTATGATGAGGATTTCACAAAGCTGTCCAATTATATGACTAAGGACGAACACACTGTCGAAATGAAGAAAGATGGCACACAAGGAAAATCAAGGATTGCCGAGGCAAATTATAACACAAGTCGCAACATGCCACTTCCGGAACCAAAGTCGGACAAACTCCGCAGGTGGAAAGCTGAGCCGAAGCCGAAAAAAGGTTACTACATTGCAAAAATCCATGAGGGAATCAATCCGGTTACAGGGTATAAATACCGTAGATATACAATGCTCAGGTTGATACCGGAAAATGCGAGAAGAGGGGTGAAACGAGAATGATGGAAGTATCACTGTACATAGAGGTATCCAGTAAACGGATCAAGCCTGGGAAAGCCAGCTTTTGTTATGTACTGGAATACATCTCGCCTGCAGGTAATACTTACACCAAGTCAGAAATTGGATGCATGGAAGCTTCCGGAAAGCGTCTGGTATTGTCGGCGGTGATCCGGGCACTGGGACACCTTAAACCTGGATGCAGTGTAGTGATCCACACAGATCTGCGTTATCTGGAGTCTGCCCTTATGCTCGGATGGCTGCAGGAATGGAAAACGGATGGATGGACAAGATCTGATGGAAAAGAGATTAAGAACAGGGATTTGTGGGAGAAGATTGAGCAGCAGACGAAAATTCATAACCTGCAAGTGAAATATACATGTAAAAGTCCGTATACTGCCTGGATGCAAAATGAGATGAAAAAGGCAGATCTTGAGATAGGACAATACAAAGAAATTAAAGGACAGTAAAAGCCTGTCCGTAAGATAAAAATCAACGTTTGTGAGTATCTGAAAGGAGAAAAAAAGAAATATGAATAAAGTCATTTTAATGGGAAGGCTGACCAGAGATCCAGACATCCGGCACACACAGCCGAACTCTGCGCAGGAGCAGACATGTATTGCACGTTATTCACTGGCGGTAGACCGTAGATTTCGCCGTGATGGTGACAGCCAGACTGCAGATTTTATCAGCTGTGTGGCATTTGGCCGTCAGGCAGAATTTGCAGAGAAATATCTGCGTAAAGGAACCAAGATTGCCATCACAGGTCGCATCCAGACCGGAAGCTATACCAACCGTGACGGACAGAAGGTTTACACCACGGATGTGGTGATAGAAGAGCAGGAGTTTGCCGAAAGCAAGGCAGCAGGACAAACCACACAGCAGAATCCGGCACCGATGGCCAGGGAGGATGGCTTCATGGAAATCCCGGACGGGCTGGAAGAGGAGCT
>CAKREL010000017.1 GCA_934317205.1 uncultured Eubacterium sp. | reverse complement strand
AAACTTTGTACTGTTTACCACCTGTTGCTATAATTGCGTACATATGGCACCTCCTATTTATCATTACTCGCCAATTTTGGTGCTGCATATTTTGCAGTCTTTTACCTCATTGCGCGGCATCTTTAGTATAATAGCAGACAGTTCTCATTCTGTCAACTGTTCTGCTAAACTTTTTTCAACTTTTTTTCTTGTAAGTTCCACGAGGTTTAATTTTGTCATATCAATGACCTGAACCGGCACAGAATCATTTCGAATACATCGACGCAGATGTTCCATAACAGTCTGCTGATCTTCTTCCTGTTCCAGATTGATAAAATCAATGATCACAATTCCGGAAATATTTCGTAGACGCAGCTGTGCTGCAGTCTCTTCAGCCGCCTCGAGATTAATCTTCAGGAAATGTTCCTGTCTGTTTTTTTTCGTTATGCTTTTTCCTGTATTGACATCCACAACTGTTAATGCCTCTGTTGGCTCAATTACAAGATAACCACCGGATTTTAACCAGACTTTTTTCTGTAATGCATCTTCTGTCTGTTTATTCAGGTTATAGAGCGCTGCCAGCGGAAGCATTTTATCCTCGTATAGTCGAAGTGGAATCCGGGCAAGAAATGGATCACTCAGCTGTTGTTGCTGCACTTCATCATAAACATCTGGAAGATCTGTTATAATTTCCGAAAAACCTTCCTGATAACTATTTTGCAAATATGTCATATAATTCTCTGGTGTACGGCTGATACAGGAAAAGCAGGTACGCATGGATGCTGTTTTACAGATAGTATGCAATTTTTCTTTTAATTGATGATATTCCGCAAGTAATATATCCGCAGGAACTTCTCTTGCATTCGTACGGACAATAATCCCAAAGCTTTGATCCCATTTTCGTTCCAACAAAGCACGCAGGTGCTCTTTTTCCGACTTATTCAGTTTTGCAGAAAAACCAAGGCGACAATCACCACTTGTAAGTACCAGATATCGTCCGGTCACATTTAGGTTAGAAGATACCGTAGGCGCTTTTGTCTTGACATTTTCCCGTGTCACCTGCACCAGCAGTTCATCTCCCTGCACCAGTTTCTTTGAAGGAATCTTTTTTACAAAAACAGGTTGAGCCTTTTCTTCCAGTGAATAATAACAGGAAAGCCCAGGCGCTATTTCAATAAAAGCTGCCTGGATATTTGGTAAAATCTTTTGCACTCGGCCCACGTAGATATTTCCAAGGATAGATTTTGCATCCTGTCTCCGGCATCTGACTTCCAGAAGTCTGCGTTCCGATACCGTGGCACACATGCGGACGGAATGTCCACTGATATTTGTATTCGTAATGATGACTTTATGATTCAATGACATCACCTGCCTGATACAGCGGTCTTAATCCATCTTTTGTGCGTTCATAGGTTTCCACTCTGTGAATCTGCATATTAAATGAGTCATATTCTTTCCCAAAATATTGATAAAAATCCTGTAATACCAATTCCGGCTTAATGTTATCAGTACTTCCTGTTGAAAGTTGTAGGAAAAATCCCTGCCAGCCAAGTTCTTTTACTTCACATGGGCGAAAGGCGTAAATCAGCGGTTTGATATCAATAACACGCTCACTTTTCTTTGTCTGCTTTGTCACTTCGATAGCATCCTGTTCTTCATAATAGGTCTGGATTTTTCCTTCCAGTTCTTCCTGTGTAAAATCAACCTGATTTTTAAAATAAACAATATAATCTGCTGCTGCCACAGAAGTCATGGCTTTTTTCGCATCTTGATGCAGAGCGACATATTCGGTAATTTCGATTCCATCTACCATTACTGCATTCAGTGCTGTAATGGATTCTTCCGTAGATTTTGTAGAATTTGCTTCAATATCCAGATACTCTCCGTCACTGGTAATCCCCACACCCAGAGGAGCCGCAAAGGACATAATCTGGTGCGGTGAAAAACCTTCTGAATATGCGATATCGATGTTGGCGCGGCGCATGGCTTTCTGAAAATAACGCATGATATCTAAATGGCCAATAAAACGCATAACGCCATATTTGCGGAATTTAATTCTGATTCTCATAACATACGCCTCCTTTGTACTTCATTGCTCCACAACCGGCACACTTCTGCCGGCAATTCGGTGTTACAGTCTCAGCATTTGCGGCGTGCCATTCACGCAGCAGAAAGCTTTTTGTTACGCCTGCATCGATAAAGTCCCATGGAAAGATCTCATCTTCGCTGCGGACACGGGTAGTATAAAAATCGGTATTGATATTTTCTTCTTCAAATGCATCCTGCCAGATCTGATCATCGAAAAATTCAGACCAGGCGGCAAAAATACCACCTTTCTCATAGACACGGATTAAAGCATCGCAGAGACGACGGTCACCTCTGGCAAGAATACCCTCAATCATGGTTACATCTGCTTCATGCCAGTTATACTTGATGCTTTTTTTGTTTAACTGAGATTTAATGGTCTCATTTACAATTTTTGCACGTCCAAGGAAGTCGTCTTTTGTACACATTGGGCTCCACTGGAATGGAGTAAATGGTTTCGGTACAAAGAAAGACGTACTTACAGTAATCTGACATTTTCCGTTTCTCTGATCTTTCGGAATTTCGTAATAACGTTCTGCGATTTCTTCTGCCAGTTCGCCAATTGCTTTCATATCTTCTACTGTCTCTGTCGGCTGTCCAAGCATAAAATAAAGTTTTACTTTATTCCATCCCCCCTCAAAAGCCAGACCTGCGCCATGCAGGATATTTTCTTTTGTCAGACCTTTGTTAATGACATCACGCAAACGTTGAGAACCGGCTTCTGGTGCAAATGTCAGACTACTCTTTCGAATATCCTGTACTTTACTCATAACATCCAGCGAAAAAGCATCGATTCGCAGAGATGGCAATGAAATATTTACTCCCTTGTCCTTAAATTCATCAATCAGGAATGTGAGTAATTCTTCCAGACAGGTATAATCACTGGAACTTAAAGAACTTAAAGAGATTTCTTCATGTCCGGTACTTGTCAACATCTGATAAGCTTTTTCTTTCAGCATTTCAAGGCTGCGTTCTCTCAACGGGCGGTAGACCATACCCGCTTGGCAGAAACGACAGCCACGGATACAACCACGCTGGATTTCTAGTACGACACGGTCCTGTGTCACTTTGATAAATGGAACAAGTGGCTTGTCCGGATAAACGGATTCCGACATATTTTCCACAACCTGACGTTGAATCACCGACGGTATATCGTCATAAACCGGAAGGAATTCTGCGATAGTGCCATCTTCTTTATAGGAAACTTTGTAAAGCGAAGGTACATACAGTCCCGGAATTTTTGCTGCTTCATGCAGAAAATCATGACGGCTATAATTGTCATCTTCTTTCATTTTCTCATACAGATTGAACAAGTCATCATATACGGTTTCACCTTCTCCGATATAAAAAACATCAAAAAAATCAGCAATCGGTTCTGGATTGTAAGCACATGGGCCACCGCCAATAACGATTGGCATATCGTCTGTTCGCTCTGAAGATTTTAACGGTATTTGTCCGAGATCCAGAATCTGCAGAATATTCGGATAACAAAGTTCATATTGCAGAGTCATACATAAAAAATCAAAATCTTTGATTGGATCCTGAGTTTCCAGTGCAAAAAGCGGAATCTGCTGTTCTTTCATAATTTTGTGCAGATCTGGCCAAGGGGAATAGACACGTTCACAGTATACATCATCCCGTAAATTAAACTGATGATATAAAATTTGAATGCCGAGATGGGACATACCGATTTCATATACATCCGGAAATGCAAATGCAACACGAATCTTCACCTCTTCCGGATTTTTACATACCATATTTACCTCATTTCCAATATAACGGGCAGGTTTATCGATGGTCAGTAAAATTTCATCTTTTAATGCAAGTTTATTGTTCATTTTATTTTTCCTATTCTTTTTTTGGTTTTCAATTTAACCGTTTTCAAAATATGCAGAGAATCTTCTTTCCTGCACAATTTTCCATTCTAGCATAAGAAAGTAAAAAGCGTCAATATTTCATGACGCTTTTACCTGTTATATTGTTACTCCACGCTCTTTAATGCATCTACCATATTGATCTTATCCAGTAAACGGTTTGTAATCAGATCTACTAGTAGCGCAAATAGAAATGTCATGGCACCTGCAAATAAGTAGGTAGTCGGATGTATCGAAACCGCAAAATATATAGAAGGCATTTTTAATACGCTTGTGAGCAGACCACTAAAAAATCTTCCCACCGGAAGGCCGAGCAGAATACCGATTACCGTAAGAATCAGTGTCTCTTTATTAACATACATGTGCACTTCCTTATCAAAAAAGCCAAGTACTTTAATCGTTGCAAGTTCACGTTCACGTTCGGAAATATTTGTGGTCGCCAAAGTGAACAGTACGACAAAAGCAAGTCCTGCCGCCAGAGCTGTTACCAAAACAACCACACAGTTGATCAGACTAAAGGATTTTGAAAATTCATCCCGCATAGCCTGTACACTGTTGCAGGATACCACAGCGCTCTCTCTGGAAAGTGCATCTGCGTAGGATACCGGGTCTTTGCATGTGTCTGACAAATGTGCCAGCACCGCATTCGCAGCATAAGCACCCATAATTTTTTCGTATTTGCTCTGCCGGATATAAATCGCATTTCCAAGATAATTATGCAAAACCCCATCTACCTGGAAAGAACATTCTTCCAGATCGCTGTTCTGGATTTCCAGAGAATCTCCGGTGGTAAATCCCATAACTTCTGACAGATTCTGTGTTACAAAAACATCCTTGGCACACAGTTCTTTTTCCTTCCCATCCAGGCCTTCCAGATTGATATAGTCCGCAATGAATGCATCATCCGGAATAACATACATAGGAACACTTTCTTCTACCGTATGTGATGTATTTCTGACCTGTACGGTATTCAGCTGAAGTTCCAGATAATCAGAAATATTAGAATCTGAATCAATCTGGTCTGTAAAAGTATTATAGTCATCAGGCATTACAACAGCCATCAAGTCATAGCGATAAATATGATTATACTGTTTTGGCATCAGATCCGTAACAGAATTTTTTATTGCCATGCCGACCACAAGCAAAGCTGTACAGCCAAGAATTCCACTTATCGTCATGATCAGACGTTTTTTATAACGAAACAGATTACGAAATGTCACTTTATTCAGGAAGGACAGACGTTTCCATAAGAACGGAATCTTTTCCAAAAACACTCTGGATCCGGCCTTTGGTGCCTTCGGACGCATCAATGCGGCCGGACACTGACGCAGCTCACTGTGGCATGCGCAGACAGCTGCAAATAATGTGCCTGCTGCAAAGAGTATCATTCCACCGATTCCGTAGCCCAAATGGAACAAATACTGATAGGACGGGATTTTATACATAACCACAAACACCGTAAAAAGAAATTTTGGCATCAGAATAAATCCACCAATATCTCCTAACAGTCCACCGCAAATGCATGCAGCCAGAGTATAAATTAGATATTTTCCATATACATGTGTATCTGAAAAGCCGAGTGCTTTGAAAATACCAATTTGTCCACGTTCCTCTTCTACCAGCCGCGTAATTGTTGTCAGACTGATCAAGATAGCAACTGACAAGAATAAAATTGGAAATACATTTCCGATAGTTTCAATCGAGTCAGCATCACTCTGGATTGTGGAATAACTTCCGATAGAGCTGCGGTCCTGCACATACCATTTTGCCATGTCAATGGAATCAATATCAGCCTGGGCATCTGCAAGTTTGATGTATGCCTTTGTGCGTTCCTCCTCCAACGTTTGTGTCTGTTTTTCCAGCTCAGCGGTTCCATCCTCTAATTCTTTCTGAGATTGTTTTAACTTCTCAGTATTTGCCTGAATTTCCTGATCAGCTTTTGCAAACTGTCTGTTGGCATTTTGTTCTTGTTGTTTTAACTCGGCAAGACCCGCATCAAGTTCCTGGCGAGCGCTTACAAGTTTCTGCTCCTGTTTGCTTAGCTGTTGACCTGCATCTTGAAGCTGCTGCTTTTGCTGTGCAAGTTGTGTCTCTGCTTCAGAAAACTGCTGTTTTGCTTCCTGCTGCTTTTCCAGAAGTACCGTTTCTTGTGCCTCTAACTGAAGTAACGTTTTCTGTACTGTTTCGTATTGCGTTTCAAGTGCCGACATTCCATTCGGAATCTGCTGTAATTGTGCCAGCTGATTTTCCAGGGCATTTTTTTGCATTTCATAGTCTTGTGCTGTTTGATCCAGTTGTGAGATTTGTGCTTCCAGCATAGATGTCATATGATCAATCGTTTGCTGCAATTCTGTCTGAAAGGCCAAACGAGCACCCGCATCCATATTACCAGATTCCACCGATAACTGATAATCATTCCATGATGCTTCCGGCCATCCAGAATTTAACTGTCCTTTTAATGTGGACACCTGAGTCAGAATCTGCTCTTTTCCTTCTATAGCCTGTCCTTTTCCTATGGCGATTTGAGTCTGTGCATTGTCAAGTTCCTGCATTGCAGCAGTCTTTTTTTGCTGAAGAAGAGTTTCACCCTGTTCTAACTCCTTCTGATGCACATTTAACTCTGCCTTTCCGGCATTTAATTGTTCTTCTCCGGATGTGAGTTGTTTGTAGCCATCGGAGATTTTTAAATATCCCTGTAAAAACTGTTCAGAAGCACTTTGTTTCTGTTGTTTTAACTGCTGTATACCATCTTGTAACTGTTTCCAGCCAGATTCCCACTGCTGTTTTCCATCTTCGAGTTTGGCTCTCGCATCTGCAATTTTTTCATCTGCCTTAGCAAATTTTGTATCAGCTTCATCTCTGGCATCCTGCAGTGTAGCGATTGCTTCTTCTACGATTTCGTCATAACGTGCTTCTTCCCGGTCTGTCTTTATCTCTTTTTCAATCCTTTTTTTTACTGCTGCAACTTTATCCTGATATTCTTCTGAAAAACAAGATAATTCCTTTGTGCCTTCTACCTGTAACTCAATGGTAGAATATACCTTATTATCGAGAGCATCCGCAGTGACATAAAAGAAATATTTTGCAGATTGTGAAGAACGGAAGGATACAGCTCCATCATCGGCAATCAGATCGGTTGCATCCTGCATGATTGCTGTAATCGTATACTCATGCTGCTTTAAGGCAGAATCATTTTCCTCAGCATCCGCATTCTGTGCTGTTATTGTGACTTTATCTCCAATTTTTTTATCTGTATCAGAGCAATAGTTTTGTGAAACAGCAATCTCAGAAGCTTTTTGCGGAAGTGTTCCTTTCAGCAGGCGTGGCTGATTCAGACCATTCATGTCAAGCAGAGTCACTTCCGCTTTCAGCTGCAGACCACCCGCTTGCACAAGTGCTGTTTCGCTGTATGTTCCGTGTGCTTGTGAGATCCCATCTACTTTACTTAGAGCTGTAACATCCCCATCCGTAAGTCCAAGGGTGGACTGTACTTTGATATCGTATAGCTTCTGTTCATCATAATAGCGATCCGCAGATGCCCGCAAATCACGACAGCCGGCAGAAAGACCAGCAAACATCGTCACTCCGAGAAATGTGATTAAAAGTATGGAAAAAAAACGCTTTTTCTCTTTTTTAATTGTTCTGACAATATCTTTCCAATATGCTTTCATTTGTCCGCTTTACCACTCTATTTCTGCAATCGGAATCGGTTGCAAATTTTTAGTCTGACTGATCACTGTACCATTCTTAAACTGGATCAGCCTGTCAGCCATTGGTGCCAGTGCAGAGTTATGGGTGATGATCAATACGGTAATGCCTTCCTTTCGACAGGTATCCTGCAGCAGCTGCAGAATCTGCTTACCGGTATTGTAATCCAATGCACCGGTAGGTTCATCACAAAGAAGCAGCTTCGGATTCTTAGCCAAAGCTCTGGCAATAGAGACACGCTGCTGCTCTCCACCAGAAAGCTGGGCCGGGAAATTCTTCATACGCATTCCAAGTCCGACTTTTTCAAGTGTCTGAGCTGCATTCAGCGAATCCTCACAGATTTGTGAAGCCAGTTCCACATTTTCCAGGGCAGTTAAATTCGGAACAAGGTTATAAAACTGAAAGACAAATCCAATATCTGTACGCCGATACTGGGTTAGCTGCTTTTTACCATAAGCAGTGATATCAGAACCATCCACCAGTACATGACCGGAAGTTGCTGTATCCATTCCTCCTAAAATATTTAATGCGGTTGTTTTTCCTGCACCGGAAGCACCAAGTATGACAGCAAGTTCTCCTTTTTCTACTGAAAAAGAAGCATCCTTTAATGCAAAAATAGAACTTCCTCCTGTATTGTACTCTTTCGTAATATGCTGAAAATCGATATACGACATTTTTTCCCCCACTGTAACATAAATTTCAGATTTATAAAATTGCTTCCATACATCCACATTTTATAACTTGAATGTCTCTTTTTATTATAGTTTTATCTGCGTGCGGAATCAATAAAGAAAGTATAAATTTTCCTGTTTTAACAGTTCTGCCGCTGGTTATGGGAGAAAACGTATTTGTTCCATAATTTTTGACAGATCAACACTATATTGAATCTGACTGATAATTTTTTCTGCATTCCATCCCTTCCAGGAAAAATCGGTCTGTTTTATTGCCAAAAAAATCAGTAAAAGCACAAGGGACAATATAAAACGAACTCCGATAAAACTTCGGTGTTCTTTTTCAGGAATATTTCGGTTCAATAATTCAGTATCCTTGGATCTTTCGGTCTGTCTGGCTGCAGAAAAACTGTTTTTTACAGCCTCAACATAATGTTTTCGGTTTTCATATTGTTCTGAATACATAAATAGCACACTCCCACTCTTACATAGTCTGCAAAAATCAGAAAATCAACTGTTTTATATTAATCCAAAAAAGAAAGTTTACCATTACATCATGTAATCATAAGCTTTCTTTTCTGCTGTAATATACTATTTATTTATGTTATCCACTAAATTTTCAGAACAAGTAAAATTTACTATCGCTGAGATAATTCCTCCAGTACTTCATCCCAAGTAATACCTTTATCAACCATCATGACCATCATATGATACAGGAAATCAGCAATTTCGTATTTGATCTCTTCTGGATCCGGATTTTTTGCTGCAATGACAATCTCAGTTGCCTCTTCACCGACTTTTTTCAGAATTTTATCAATACCTTTGTCAAAAAGATAATTTGTATAAGAACCTTCCTTTGGATGAAGTTTGCGATCCAGAATAACATTGTATTCGTTTTCAAATACTTCCAGAGGATTTTTTTCTTTGTACTCTTCTTTTACCAGATCTGTGTAGAAACAGCTACGATTGCCGGTATGACAAGCAGCACCAATCTGGGATACTTTTGCCAGGATCGTATCTTTGTCACAGTCAATAGAGAGGGATTTTACATACTGATAATGCCCGGAAGTCATACCTTTGGTCCAAAGTTCATTTCTGCTTCTGCTGTAATAAGTCATCTTGCCAAGAGACAGTGTAGTATAAAATGCCTCTTCGTTCATATATGCAAGCATCAGCACATCATTTGTCTTGTAATCCTGAACAATAACCGGGATCATGCCTTCGGAATTTAATTTGAATTCTGACCATTCACAGGAAGTCTCTAAATGTCCAGTTTCAATTCCCTGCTCTTTCAGATACTCTTTTAATGCAATGATATCTGTATCTGGTGCACTGATTGTTTTTGATGAAATTCCTGTAATCGTTTCGTCAGACTGTAAGGCCTTGCACACACTTTCGCAATTAGTCTCTGGCAGAAGTATAGAATAAGGCATATCTGTGACGTTACCGAGGGTTCCTATGAGAGCAGGATCCAGAACGATCAGCTCACTTGTGTTATTTTCCACATCTTCTTTCTGCTTAAAAAATAAATCCACATTATGGATGGAAAGTGCCAGAGCTTCTTTACCAAAACGCATAGCGCCTTCTTTGGATACCTGAGCAGTCACATCTTTTACCGGGTTTAGAATGGCTTTTTTACAACCGGCATATAATATTTTCTTGATATCTTCCAGACGGTTGATATTGCCGCCTGCATAGACAGGAATCTCGGATATACGGTTGATTTCCTTCATAGTATGGAGATTCAACTCGTGTTCCGCATCGTTATCGGACAGGTCAAACAGATAGATTTTGTCAATGCCATTGTCATTATATAAGCGGATACGTTCCATCAGATCATCCTGCTTAGTATGATCTTTGAAACTATTGACCAGTTTCCCGTCTTTTAAATAAATGGTTGCGATTAAGTTCTTTTTATTCATAATTTATAAACTGCCTTTCGTGGATAAAATATCCGTCACACGCGGATCGTAAGATGAAGCATCATCCAGAGCTTTTCCGAAGGCTTTAAATAATGCCTCAATGATATGGTGATTATTGGTTCCTGAAAGTACCTTCATGTGTAGATTCATGCCTGCTGCGTAGGAAATGGCGTAGAAAAATTCACGTACCATTTCAGTATCCATATCGCCCACACGGTCTGTCGTAAATTCAGCATCAAATGCAAAATACGGACGCCCGGACAGATCAATAGCACATAGAACTAAAGTCTCATCCATTGGAAGAATCATGCTGCCAAATCGTTTGATTCCCTTTTTATCTCCCAGAGCTTCCCTTATTGCATTACCAAGCACAATACCAGTGTCTTCAATGGTATGATGACAGTCTACTTCCAGGTCTCCTTTCACGTCAAGATCCAGATCAAAAAAGCCATGTCTTGTAAATCCAGAGAGCATATGATCAAAAAATCCGATACCGGTGGAAATATTTTGATTCCCGTTTCCATCCAACGTCAGCGCCAGTTTGATATTTGTCTCATTTGTTTTTCTGTGTACTTGTGCATATCGTTTTTCTGCCATATTATATATCCTCCGGATTATTTCTCTTCGTCTTCGAATCTGACGCGGATAGAATTTGCATGTGCAGTTAGCTGCTCGCAATCTGCAAATTGTGCAATATCTTTATAAACAGCATGCAGGGCTTCTCTGGAATAGGAGATAATGCTTGATTTTTTAATAAAATCATCTACACCTAATGGAGAGAAGAATTTTGCGGTTCCGTTTGTTGGAAGAACATGATTTGGACCTGCAAAATAGTCTCCCAATGGCTCACTGCTGTATTCACCAAGGAAGATTGCCCCTGCATTTTTTATTTTTGTCATTACTTCAAAAGGATTTGCAGTTACGATTTCCATATGTTCAGATGCAATTTCATTTGCAGTATCAATCGCAGTATCCAAATCTGGTGCAATCAAGATATAACCATAATTTTCCAAAGACTTTTCAATGATTGCTTTTCTTGAAAGAACCTCACAGAATCCATCAATCTCTTTTGATACTTCTTCAGCCAGTTTTTCACTTGTCGTGATCAGTATAGCAGAAGCTAATTCATCATGCTCGGCCTGGGATAATAAATCTGCTGCTACATAACGTGGATTTGCAGTTTCATCTGCAAGAACAAGAATTTCACTCGGACCTGCGATAGAATCAATGCTGACATGTCCGAATACTGCTTTTTTTGCCAGTGCAACGTAAATGTTACCAGGTCCTACAATCTTGTCAACTTTCGGGATACTTTCCGTTCCAAAAGCAAGCGCTGCGATGGCCTGAGCGCCACCGACTTTAAATACTCGGTCTGCACCTGCTTCTTTTGCCGCAACCAATGTAGATGGATTGACTTTTCCTTCCTTGTCACATGGAGTTGTCATAATAATTTCTTCCACTCCGGCTACTTTTGCAGGCATGATATTCATCAACACAGAAGAAGGATAGACAGCTTTTCCGCCCGGAACATATACACCTGCTTTTGCAATTGGTGTTACTTTCTGACCAAGCATAGTTCCTGGAATGGAACTGTCAAACCAGCTGTACTGTTTTTGCTTTTCATGGTACACACGGATATTTTCTTTCGCTTTTCGGATAACCTCCAATAATTTTGAATCTACCTGTTCATAAGCTTCTGTTATTTCATCCTCTGTTACTTCGATATTTTCTGCAGTCACAGTTGCACCGTCAAATTTTTTTGTATAATCAAAAACAGCTGCATCGCCGTTTGCACGGACATTTGAAATAATCTCATTTACACTGCTCTCATACTGTGTATAATTATTCGGACTTCTTTTTAACAAATCTGTCAGTATATTCTGAATGGTTTCTTTTGTGAGTTTTAACGTACGCATCTTAGTTCTCTCCTTTGCTCATTACTTCACGCAGATCAGAAATCAGTTTGCTGATTCGTTCCTGTTCCATCTTCATACTTACTGGATTTACTACCATACGGGCTGATAATGGACAAACTTCTTCTAATACCGTTAGGCCATTTTCGCGCAACGTAGATCCCGTTTCAACAATATCGACGATAACATCAGCCAGCCCAACAATTGGAGCCAGCTCGATAGAACCATTCAGTTTGATGATTTCAACAGTCTGATGTTTTTTATTATAAAAATAATCTTTCGCAATTTTCGGATATTTTGTTGCCACACGGATCTGCTCATGATGCTGCAGCAAATCTCTTGCAGATTCCGGACCGCAGACACACATTTTACATTTTCCAAATCCGAGATCCAGAACTTCGTAAATATTTCGGGCTTCTTGCAGAATCGTATCTCTTCCAACAATACCGATATCCGCAGCACCGTATTCTACGTAAGTTGGTACATCTGGTCCCTTGGAAAGAAAGAAGCGCAACTTTAAGTCTTCATTTACAAAAATCAGCTTTCTAGTATCCTTGTCTTTCATTTCTTCGCAGGTGATACCGATTTTTTCAAACATTTCAAGTGTCTTATTGGCAAGACGTCCTTTTCCTAAAGCAAATGTTAAATATCTCATGATCCGGTCCTCCTACATGTAGAAAATAATGTCCTGAATATGCTTATCTTCCGCATATTTTTCATAGACATCTTTTGTATTCTGCTCTGTCAATGGCATTAGCTCCACCTGTTCACCACGGCTTCTGAGTACCTGTGCATCCTTGATGGCATCCTGGCGGTATTGTTCACTGTAGATAAACCATTTGGTTGTATTTTCAAATGGAATCCGCACATTCTGCCTCTGCAGTGCAGCCATCAGCTGATTGATAACAACTGCGAAACCGATGGACGGTGCAGATTTACCAAAGGATTTCAACAGATTATCATATCGTCCGCCATTTACAATTGCTTCGCCGCTGCCAAAAGTATATCCGGCAAAAATGATACCAGTATAATAATTAAAGCCAGAAATCATAGCCAGTTCATAAGATATATATTTGTGGATTTTATATAATTCAAGTAATTCATCTAACTGCTCCAGGCGAGTTAAAGCATTTAATACCCGTGGAAAATCCTGTGCCCATACTTTTGCTGCAGTAATTTTTTCCTTGTCCAGCATAACATCACTCAACAGCGTAAAGAGATGCTTCAGATTATCATCCTGAACATGCTGCTCTACAACTTCCTGAACCCCGTACAAATTACGATTTAACAGTAAATTACGGATTTCCTCCATTACTTCTTCTTTCAGATGAGCAGCTTCAAACAGGCCGCGCAGGAAATCTGCATGTCCTACACTTAACTGAAACTCTTTCAGACCCGCTGCTTGTAATAGCTGTGCAGATAATGCGAGCATTTCGGCATCAGCTTCCACACTTCCATCTCCAATTAGTTCAGCTCCGGATTGTGTATTTTCTTTTAAACGCCCCTGATAGCTTGAGTTATTGCGGAAAGTGTTACCTGTATAGCAAAGACGGATTGGTATCGCCTGCTCCATATAATATTTGGAAGCACATCGTGCAATGGAAGGAGTAATATCCGGTCGAAGAACAAGCGTGTTGCCCTCACGGTCAAAAAACTTGTACAGATCTCTGGATGGAGTTGTACCAATTTCTTTTCCGAATATGTCAAAAAATTCAAATGTAGGTGTCTGAATCGGATGGTAACCATAGGATTTCATCACAGAAAGCAGACGACCTTCCAAAATGATCTTGCGTTCACATTCCTCATTGTAAATATCCCTAACACCTTCGGGCGTATGTAATAATTGATTCTTCACGGCTTTGATCCCCTCTTTGTTCTGTTACATTTTTCATACATATTTTTTGTACACTTTAGCGTGCTACCATGCTAATATGTAAAAATCTTTAAATATTATATGAAATTAACTATAAAATGTCAATCCCTTAAATTCAAATCCATCTGCAGAGCATCCAAGTACGGAACCAGAAGTCCGGAATGGCCGCTAAAAAAGAAGGTTTCATCCAGTTCATCCATGCGAAAACTTTTTCTCCCCCCCTGTTGCATCCGCGTCCAGAATTCATTGAGCTGGCGGAAGGAAAGATAATAAAATTTATCCAGATGGGTGTAAAAGATCAGAAAAAAGGCGATGCCGCCCTGTTGTTCAAAATCCCGCATAAAGTCCACCTGATGGGGGTGAATATTCTGTAACGGAAAGGTATTGACCTGACATTCCTTGGCATCAAAGCATACCGGGATTCCCTGCACCACACCGATATAATCCACGGTACTTTTTTGCTCAAAATAAGCCAAGGTGATGTGCCGGTTCTCCTTATCCATTTTAATAGGCGTGATCGGGGTCGGTACTTTCTGGATCAGGGCCAGATGATTTTCCCGGTAACGCTCATTGGTTCGATTGATAAAATCTTCCAGTGTGGATCCGCGCAGTCCACGGGAATTCCAAGTCGGCATTACAAAATCCCCCGATGTGTCAGTTCTGGATCATCGTAGTAAAGAATATTTTCTTTTTCTACGGTAAACTGCCCGTCTCTTACTAAAATGCGATTGACACTGCAGTTGGGCTGATGTATTGTCCAAAAGTCGTCTACTGACATCTGTTTGATATAAGTCAGAAACGCACGGATAACGGCACCGTGGCAGACAACTAGAATATTTTCCACGGACGGTTCGCATTCCAATGGCAAGATTTCATCTCTCAAAAAAGCTTCAATCCGTTCATACAAATCAGAAAAATTATCTCCGGTTTCATCTGCCACATATAGAGAAGGTTTTGAAAAACAATAAATCAGATTCTGATCTCCTTTTGTCCGAATCTCACTGATTTTATCTCCTTCGTATTTTCCAAAACACATTTCCCGTACACGTTGTTCAATTTGAACAGTAGCAGGCTGTTTCTCGGCAATTATTTCCGCAGTTTTTACTGCCCGCTGATAAGGGCTGGTGTAGATTTTCTGAAACTGTATGCCATCCCTTACAAAACCATCCCTGGTATCCACAGCCAGCTCCTCTCCATATGTAGTTAACGCAATATCGGAAGACCCCTGGATCAGACCTTTCTTATTCCAGACCGTCTCACCGTGTCTCATAATATATAAATGCATTGTATTTACCTCTTCTCTTTTGCAAGCTTTGTCTGTACCAGCTTAAATGTAGCTGGTTCCGGTGCAGTAACGATTGTTCCATCCGGGAATTCCATACGGTATGCATGCAGCAACTGTGAGCGTACTCCGCAGTAATCTTTTACCATCTGATTTATTTTTTTATCACCATATTTTGTATCACCAAGGATTGGATGTTCGATACTCGCCAGATGTGCACGGATCTGATGCGAACGTCCCGTGATCAGATGTACTTCCAATAGTGTCATATTCGCATATACCTTAATTGGATGGTACGCGGTCTCGATGAAAGAAGCATCTGCAAAACTTTCTTTGTGAATCGTTACCTTATTACTTTTGTGATCTTTGGACAGATATCCTTTTAAATGAGCATCCTGCTTAATCTGTCCTGCCACAAGACAGCGATAGTATTTTTGCATACTGCGGGATTTTAATAACGTCGCCATCTCCTGCAGACCGTGTATGGTCTTTCCGGCAATTAAAAGGCCAGATGTGTTTCGATCCAGTCGGTTACAGATGGATGGATGAAATGTTCTGAGTTCTGCACGAGTCAGCTGACCACTTTCCAACAGGTAATCAATCACCATTTCATTTGCAGAATAGTCATTTTTTTCAGCTTTCTGGGATAAAAGTCCAACAGGCTTATCCAAAATCAGAATATCTTCGTCTTCGTATACAATCTGGATTTTGGGATGCAGCGCTGAAGTTGTTTTTGTATTTGTGATACTTGTTTTTGCAGTATTTTTTTCTTTTTGCAGTTTCTCGTCCGCTAATGCGGATGCAAATTTATCAAAAGTTTCATCGGATAGGTATATTTTTATCTGATCTGAAGTTTTTAATACTTCCTGACCGGTTGCCTTTTTATCATTGAGCACAATATTCTTTTTGCGCAACATTTTATAAACAAAGCCTTTAGACGCCTGATTCAATATCTTAAACAAATATTTATCCATGCGCTGCCCTGCTTCTTTGGATGAAATAGAAAATTCTTTCATATAATGTTTTCTCTTCCTTTAAAATGGTATCTGTATGATTTGGTATCCTTCCATAAAATCATATGTGAAAACCACGTTTATTTCTGCTTTTTCTTATGCACGTTACGGATTGCTTTCCTTTTTTTGGAATGCTGAGTTCCATTTCCTTGTTCCTGTCTTTTTCCATCCTGGGTTCGGCTGTTTCCTTTTGAGTTATTACCTTGTCCTTGATAGGAAGCTTTGCCACGATTTGGCGCACTTCTTTTGGAATCTTGTCCGTAATGGCTATATCCGCCGCCCTGCTGTCCGTTATGTCTTGGACGAATCAGACATTTTGGTCCAAATCCAATCAGATCAGTGCGATGTGCCAGATGAAGTGCTTCATAAACCAGATCATAGTTCTTTGGATTACGGTACTGGATCAGTGCACGTTGCATTGCTTTTTCATGCGGATTATTAGTGACATATACTTTTTTCATCGTCCGCGGATCTAACCCGGTATAATACATACAGGTAGAAATCGTAGAAGGTGTGGGATAGAAATCCTGTACCTGCTCCGGCATATAGCCCAGATCACGAAGATACTCTGCAAGTTCAATGGCTTCTTTTAATGTGGAACCCGGGTGTGAAGACATCAGATATGGAACTAGATATTGCTTCTTTCCAATGTGTTCATTAATTTTTTTATATTCATCTTTAAATTTATTGTATATAGCTACTGGAGGTTTTCCCATCAAAGAAAGTACGGAGTCAGAAATATGCTCCGGTGCCACTTTTAACTGTCCACTGACATGATGTTCGCACAATTCCCTAAAAAACGTCTTGTCCTTGTCACAAATCAGATAATCAAAACGAATACCCGATCGGATAAAAACTTTTTTCACGTTAGGAAGAACACGAAGTTCTCGCAGCAAATCTAAATAATCGGAATGATCTACTTTTAAATTCGGACATGGTGATGGAAACAAACACTGTCGGTTTTTGCAAACACCACGGGTAAGCTGCTTGTCACAGGACGGGCCACGAAAGTTCGCAGTCGGACCGCCAACATCATGAATATATCCTTTAAAATCTGGTTCCCAGACCATCTGTTTTGCCTCGTTAATGATGGATTCATGACTTCTGGTCTGAATAATCCGACCCTGATGGAAAGTCAGTGCACAAAAACTGCATCCACCATAACAGCCACGATTACTTACCAGACTAAACTTTACTTCTTCAATGGCAGGTACTCCGCCAGCTTCTTCATAAGATGGATGATATGTTCTCATATAAGGAAGTGCATACACTGCATCCATTTCACTGGTAGTCAATGGTTTGGAAGGTGGATTCTGTACTACATAACATTTGTTCGGATATGGCTCGATCAGTCGTTTTGCAGTAAAAGGATCCGTATTACAGTATTGAGTATAAAAACTGTGAGCGTAAGTTTCCTTGTTAGCACAGATTTCTTCAAAAGATGGGAGCATAATACCATCATACACACTGTCTGGATCTTTGGTTTTGTATACCGTTCCGTCAATATAAGTCAAGTCTTTGATATCAATACCACTGCGTAATCCCTCTGCTACAGCAATAATGCTGCGCTCTCCCATTCCATACATAAGAAGATCCGCTCCTGAATCCATTAGAATGGAACGTTTCACTTTATTGGACCAGTAATCATAGTGTCCAAGACGGCGCAGACTGGCTTCCAGACCGCCTATGAGAAGTGGTGTATGCTTATATGTTCTGCGAATCAGGTTACAATATACCACAGTGGCATAATCCGGGCGTTTTCCCATAACGCCACCTGGTGTAAACGCATCTTTCTGACGGCGCTTTTTCGATACGGAATAATGATTAACCATGGAATCCATATTGCCACCGGTTACGATAAAGCCAAGTTTTGGTTCTCCAAGAATAGAAATACTCTCTGGATTTTTCCAGTCTGGCTGTGAAATAATTCCCACAGTAAATCCGTTGGCCTGTAAAAGGCGGCTGATAATGGCATGTCCAAAAGATGGATGATCCACATAGGCATCTCCTATGACATATACAAAATCAAATTGTTCAATTCCCTGTGCTTTCATGTCTGCACGATTGATTGGTAAAAATTGTTTCATTTATTCAAATCCTCATAAGTATAATCCAGAACCTGTCTGTAATCCATAATGTAATAATCTGCCAGTTTTCGTTTATCTGCGATTAATGATGCAGAATAATCATCTTCCACAGCGCAGACAGTCATGCCGGCTCTTTTTCCCGCTAAAATCCCCATTGGAATATCTTCAAATACCAGACAATATTCTGGAGCTATACCTAGTTTTTCAGCCGTTTTCAGATACACATCCGGTTCCGGTTTACCCTTGTTGACATCGCAGCTTGTAGTAATAGCATCAATTGTGCCACGTAACTCTCTCGCATCCAAAAATGCATCCACCAACAGTCTGGAATTGCTTGTCGCAATCCCTGTTTTTATCTGCTTTTCGCGTAAATACTGCAAAAATGTATGCAATCCGGGCTTTAGGGTTGTCTGATGCACATATTTATCCATAGCAAGCTGGTTCCACAGTTCTTTCACTTCATCTACCGTCTTTGAAAGATGATAGGTATGAATAAAATATTGTGCTGTTTCTGTAAAACTCATACCCTCAATTTCTTCATGTAGATTTTCCGGCATTGGAATTCCTTGCTGGTCAAAAAAATCCTGATCGATTTCTTCCCATATCCACATAGAATCTGTCATTGTCCCATCCAGGTCAAAAATGACAGCCTTTATCTGTTCTGTTATCATTTTGTATCATCCTTTAATTTCGAAATTTCTTCCTTTGTTAATTCCCGCCATGTTCCAGGGGTAAGCCTCTCATCCAACATCAAGCTTCCCATGGACAGACGTTTCAGATAAACAACATTCTTGTCTACAGCCTGAAACATCCGCTTCACCTGATGGAATTTCCCTTCTGTTATCGTCACGTTGATTTCAGATGTACCTGCCAGACTGTCAACACATAATATTTCAAGTATAGCCGGTGCTGTCAGTTTTTTTTCTCCAATATCCAGACCTATTTGAAAAGCAGCAACATCTTCCTGATTAACAATTCCTTCGATTCTGGCATAATATGTCTTTGGAACATGCTTTGCCGGTGCTAGAAGCTGATGATTGAGTGCTCCGTCATCGGTGATTAAAAGCAGACCTTCTGTATCTTTATCCAGTCGTCCTACTGGAGACATTCCCCGACGCATGGAAACTGGCAGAAAATCCATAACAGTCTGTGCATAACGATCTTCCGTTGCAGTGACACATCCTGCCGGTTTGTAAAGCATCACATAATGATATTCCTGATAGGCAATTGGGATACCGTTCAGACAAATACAGTCGCTGTCTGGATCACATTTTTCGCCACCATCCGTAACAATCATTCCATTTTTTGTAATTTGCTTATTTTTAATTAGTTTTTTACTCTCAGAACGAGTGGCTACCTGCATTTGAGAGAGAAATTTATCAATTCTTATCATATTTATCTACTTTCTAAATAGGTTACAAAAATATATGACGCATTCTTTTGATTATTTATGCAATCATTCCTATTATAGTGGTCTGAATACAAATCTGCAAGCATCAGTTATGAATGAAGATTTGTGATATTTTTCAGTTAATTGAGAAATTTTGCACGAATTTTTTTATTCTCCAGTTTTTTGAGATATGGATATGGATTCACTGGTTTGTCAGCTTTCTTCGCTGGTAAATAGATTCCGATATGCAGATGAACAGCAAATTGTCCGGTGGTTCCTTCTGGCCCATAACCCGAATCTCCGACAAAACCGAGAAACTCTCCCGCCTGAATCTGCATGCCTTCCACCAGTTCCGGCGCATAGGACTCCAGATGTGCGTAATAATAATAGATTCCAGAAGCACTGCGAATACCGATACGCCAGCCACCTAGTTTTAGCCAGCCAATCTGTTCTATCATACCATCTGTCATACTGACCACCGGATAAATGCCACGCTCATTTTTGACTGTCATCAAATCTGTTCCTTCGTGCTTTCGATTTCCACCGAATGTCCTTACATTCTTCCAGGAATCCTCATAATAACAGATTTCTGTATTGGAACAATCTGACGCAAGTGGAAAATAAATCAGCTCAGATAAAATTGAGGCATCTGATGTCTGGTTTATATGTGTTTTCCTAAAAATCGGATTACCATTGGATATATTTTTTATGAGCAAACTATCCAGAAAGCTTATAATCAATATTAACAGTATAATCTGATGTCGGCGCTTTATCTTTTTCACTCTTTTTGCTCCGATTTGTGAATTACTTTAACATATGTAAAATAAACTTTCATATGAGAAAGAAATTTTTAGCATTTTTAGTAACCTTATGTATCTGCTACGGCATCATATTTCCAACGTATTTTTCCACTGCAGCCGGAAATGGATTATACTTGTGGTACCACTCAGTACTTCCAACACTTCTGCCTTTTAGTATACTGTCAGGCATCGTGATTCGAAGCGATATGTATGATAAAATATTTGAAAAAATAAGCCCCTTTCTTGGGCACTTTTATCCACTACGAGCACCATTATTTTTCCCGTTGATCGCAGGCTTTCTTTTTGGCTTTCCTATTGGCAGTAAACTCTGTGCGGATATGTATCGGATTGGAAAAATATCCCAAAAAGAAGCTATAACTGTCAGTTGTATCAGCAATAATTTTGGTCCTGCTTTTTTGTACAATTACGTACTTTCTTCGCTGCCGGAAATTGGTATGCCCGGATGGATGTTTCTTATGACATGCTATCTTCCTCCACTCCTGCTCGGACGAATGATGCTAGTTTTTACACACAACAATTTCTCGGAAAAAAGCCCAGAAAAAATGCCGGCATCCAGATCTGAAATTAACTTAAAAATCATTGATGACGGCATTATAAACGGTTTTATGACTATGATAAAACTCGCCGGTTATATTATGTTTTTTTCAATTGCAGCAGACATGATACAACATATCCCCATTGGATATCCGATTATTTCCTGCTGTTTTACCGGATTTTTGGAAATCACAAATGGTATCCATGCAATTACCGGTACAAATCTGTCTGTAATATGGCAATATCTCCTCGCTACTGCATTTGTAGCCTTCGGTGGCATTAGTGGCATCTGCCAAGCAGCGTCGATGTTGTCCGAATTACATACTGGCATGAGAACCTATATAAAATTCCGAATCTGCAACACATTCGCAACACTTTTACTTACAGTTGTTCTGGTTTATTGTCTGTACTACCTATAACATCAAACTGCTCCGGCTCTGCTGCTTCCTCTGTATCCTCAGAAGTTTCCTCTGCCTCATCGGTCGGAGTAAGTTCGTTACGGTTTGCTTTTACGATATCATAACAGTGCTGAAGAGAAGACATTAAGCCATCGTATTTGGCTTTATTTGTATCAATGGCATGTACCACAATATTCTCCAGATTACCAAGAAGATTGTCTGTATACTCAATAGCAGCAGTACGGATATTGTCCGCATCTTCCGTTGCTTTGTCCAGAATTTCCTGCGCCTGATTTGTGGCAATAGAAACAACCTCGTTAGCCTGTGCATAAGCCTGCTGCATAATCTGGTGCTCGCTGACAAGCTCATTTGTCTGAATCTGCGCCTGTGCCAGAATCTCCTCTGCTTTTGCCTGTGCATCAGCCAGGATTGCATCTTTATTGCTGATAATCTTCTGATAACGTTTGATTTCATCCGGAGTTTTCATACGAAGCTCTGTCAATAATTCTTCAAGTTCCTCTTTATTTACAATGATTTTAGAATTTGACAGTGGCTGAAATTTGCAACCGTCAATATATTCCTCAATTTCAGAAATGATCTGTTCAATACGGCTTGTCATTTAAATCTCTCCTTTATCGTTTAATGTTGTATTTGCTATATACTCTTTCAATTAGTTCCTTCGGAACGAATTTTGATATATCACCGCCATAAGAAGCGACTTCCTTTGTAATCGTAGAGCTTAAATATGCGTATTGAAGACTGGTGGTAAAAAATATTGTATCAATTTTTGGATTGACAGCATGATTGGTCTGTGCAATCTGTAATTCATATTCAAAATCAGTTACCGCACGCAAACCACGCACAATAATATTCGCTCCGATTTGATCTGCGTAGTCGGCCAGAAGGCCATCGTATGCAGTTACTGTAACATTCGGAAGATGTGATGTAAATTCTTTTATCATACTAACACGTTCATCTGCAGAAAACAACGGATTTTTCGCATTATTCTTTAAAACTGCCACATTCAGTTCATCTACGATTTTTGATGAGCGTTCAATAATGTCAAGATGTCCCAGCGTCATCGGATCAAAGCTGCCAGGATAGATTGCTTTTCTCATTTTCTTATCTGCGAGTTATTATCGCAAGCCCCTTTACTATATTCTTCTTAGAAATACATGCTGATTTGTTTTATATTTCTTTATACGTGTAATCTCAAAACCAAATTTTTCCATTTCGTACGGATCTGTCTCTAATGATTCTTCCACAATGATCAAGGTATCTTCATTCAAAATAGAAGAATCCTTTAAATGTGTCAGTACATCATATTCAAGTCCCTGTCCATACGGCGGATCCATAAAAATAATATCAAACACATATCTGCGCTCCAGCATGCGAAGTGCAGACAATGCATCCATACATTTCAGATCACAGCTGGACGTAAATTTAGTAAAACGGATATTATCCTGAATACATGCAGCAGCTTTCTTACTATTTTCCACAAATACCGCTTTTTTCGCACCTCGGCTGACTGCTTCAAGACCAATTGCACCGCTTCCGGCAAACAGATCCAGGAAAACTGCCCCTGGAACTTCCATCTGTATAATATTAAATAAAGTTTCTTTGATTCGATCGGTTGTAGGCCGCGTATCTTTGCCTTCAATAGTTTTTAACGGCATACTGCGAGCTGTTCCGGCTATAATTCTCATAGCGGACCTCCTAAATAGTAGTTAATTTTTTAATCCTGTTCTTTCAAAACTGCTTTATTTTTGCAGAGATAATCAATAAGAGACACAATGGTCAGAACCAGTGCCACATAAGTTGCAATCAATGCCAATACATGAATAACACCAACGCCAGCTACATAGACGTCAGCATTCATATTCAGTATCAGCAAAATAATCATGGACATCTGGAATGTTGTTTTAAATTTGCCCCACATACTTGCTGCGATAACAATCTGATGTTCCGCAGCAATAAGTCGAAATCCACTAATAATAAATTCACGGGCAATGATAATTATTACAATCCATGCCGGCAGTAATTTCAGCTCTACCAGACAGATCATAGCGGAACATACCAGAAGTTTATCTGCCAATGGATCCATAAACTTTCCAAAATTTGTAACAAGATTGTACTTTCTGGCAATTTTTCCATCTAACATGTCAGTCAGACTGGCCACAATAAAAATAACAAGAGCCAGATAATCACCAGATGCGCCAAGTACATCCGTCAACAGAAAAAATACAAAAAACGGAATTAAAATCACACGAAAAATTGTAAGTTTATTAGGTAAATTCATAAGTTCCTCCTATCACGTATCAAATCAGTTCACCAATCAGATCATATTCATATGCACCTGTAATGCGAACCTTTGCAAAATCCCCGCTCACCAGTTCCACGTCTGTATTTATAAAAACAAGGCCGTCAATATCCGGAGCATCACGATAGCTTCTTCCCACATATGCATTCTCATCCGACACTTTTCCTTCAATCATAACCAGAATTTCCTGTCCGATCATGGTTTCGTTTTTATCCAGAATAATTTCTTCCTGAAGCTCCATAACATCAGCTTGCCAGTCTTCCTTGACAGATTCTTCTACCTGATCATCAAAGGTAGCTGCGGGCGTATTTTCTTCCGGAGAATAAGTAAATGCACCGAGACGGTCAAATTCTGTCTCATTTAAAAATTCCATTAGTTCTTCATGCTGCTCTGGTGTCTCACCCGGAAATCCACAGATCAGTGTGGTACGAATTGCAATATCCGGAATTGCAGCTCGTAACGCTGCAATCTTTTCTTCCAGCATTTCACGATTTGTCTTCCTACCCATACGTTTTAAAATATCGGAATTGATGTGTTGAATCGGCATATCAATGTAATGACATACTTTTTCGTTATCGCGAATTGCTTCAATCAGTTCATCGTAAATTTCTTCCGGATAGCAATACATCAGACGGATCCAGTAAATACCTGAAATTTTGTTTAACTCATTGAGCAGGATATGTAAGGATTTTTTACCATACAGATCAATTCCGTAAAGTGTTGTCTCCTGTGCAACTAAAATCAGTTCCTTGACACCTGCTTCTGCAAGATCTCTGGCCTGACTTAGAATTTCTTCCATTGGAACAGAACGGAAATCACCACGGATGGAAGGAATAATACAATATGTACAATGTTTGCTGCATCCCTCAGCGATTTTTAAATGTGCATAATGTCCGCCAGTGGAAACACTTCGTTTAGCCTCATGTGTCTCAATTCCAGTCAACGGCTCATAAGCCTCATATTTTTCTCCCAGCAGAACCTTTTCGATAGCATTACAAATCTGCTCTGTGGAATTAGTTCCAAGTACCGCATCTACTTCCGGAATTTCTTTTAATATTTCATCCCGATAACGTTCTGCCAAACATCCGCAGACAATCAATGCTTTACAGGAACCGTTTATACGATACTGAGCCATGTCAAGTATAGACTGAATGCTTTCTTCTTTTGCATCATGAATAAAGCAGCAGGTATTTACTACAATGACATCTGCTTCTGTCTCATTGTCAGTCACCATAAATTTGTGTTTGGTCAGTTTGCCAAGCATAAATTCAGAATCAACAAGGTTTTTATCACAGCCAAGTGAAATAAATAATACTTTCATTTGGTTCCTCCATTAAAAATCATCATATAAATAACAATGCTGCCTTCGGGAAGGCAGCATGTGGATCAGGGAACATAACCTAACGGTCACCCTCTTCTTTTACATCATCATCTTCGCCGAGAATTTTAACATTTCCAGTATATAACTCCTCTACTGCGATAGATAATGGTTTCTTTCCTGCTGCGTTTGGAACAGTCGGCTCAGCTCCGCCAATGATCTGACGCGCACGTTTTGCAGATGCGATCACAATGGAATAACGGCTGTTTACAACCGGCTCTTCGCCATACTCAGCATTATTATTTACGACTTTCATTAATTCATTATAAGATGGATGTATCATGATAAATCTCCTTTCACAAACTGTTTTAAATCATTTTTTATTGTCTCAATGGTATTCAGGTTATGTTGCATACGCTGATGTTCACTTCGAATAATTTGATGTACATGTTCTACTGCTTCATCCAGTTCATCATTAATGACCAGATAATCATATACCTCACATCCGTCTGCTTCCTCAATGGCTCTGGCCAGTCTGGAATTAATAACTTCTTCCGTCTCTGTACCGCGACCGGTCAGACGTTCTTTTAAAATCTGCGCGGATGGGGGTGTAACAAACAGCAGCAATGTCTGCGGAAACTGCTCTTTGATTTTTAGTGCACCCTGAATTTCAATCTCAAGGATTACATTTTTGTTTGCCTCCAGCTGTTCTTCAACATAAGCTTTCGGTGTACCATAATAATTTTCCACATACTGTGCATGCTCTAAAAGCTCATCATGTTCGATCATTGTGAGAAATTCTTCTTTTGTCTTGAAAAAGTATTCTCTTCCATCCTGCTCTCCCTCACGCGGTCCGCGTGTGGTTGCTGAGATAGATAATGCGTATTCTTCCGGATAACGAGCAATCAGTTCTTTCATGATTGTACCCTTTCCAGAACCTGAAAATCCAGATATTACAATTAAAAAACCTGAATCTGCCATGACTCAATCAATCTCCTCTTTACAGCATTTCTTTTGAATGCTCTTTTGTATTTTGAAATCTGCCAGCCAATGTATCCGGCTGAAGTGCAGATAATATCACATGTTCACTGTCAGTCAGTATAATACTTTTTGTTCTTCTGCCCTGAGTGGCATCCACGATTCGTTCGGATTCTTTTGCCTTTTGAACGATGCGTTTGGCCGGTGCGGAATCCGGATTAATGATGGTTACGATTTTATCTGTATTTACAACATTACCAAAACCGATATTAATCAATCCTGCCATGCATTCTCCTTTTACTCAATGTTCTGAATTTGTTCCCGAACTTTTTCAATTTCCGTTTTTAACTCGATCGCGATACCAGAAGTCTCCAGATCGTTTGACTTGGAAAGAATTGTATTTGCTTCACGATTCATCTCCTGAGCAATAAAATCAAGTTTGCGTCCAATTCCTTCGTTTCCATCCAAGGCATTTAGCATAGATGTAATATGACTTTTCAGGCGAACCGTTTCTTCATCTGTACATATTTTATCTGCAAACAGAATAATCTCAGTGGACAGTCGCGCCTCATCTATCTGGGTATCTCCAAGCAGTTCCTGTACTTTTTCTTCCAGTTTTGCACGGTATTCTTTCAGAATCTCAGGAGCACGTTCCTCAACTTTACTGACATTAGTTCTCATGTGATACAATTTTTCTACCAGATCCTGCTTTAGATGCTCTCCTTCCGCAGAACGGGTATCTGCAAATTGAACACACGCATTGCGAATGGTTCTCTCAAGTTGAGACCAGAGTTCTTCTTCATCCGGCGCCTGTTCTTCCATTGTAAGCACTTCCGGATATCTGGACAATGTGCTGACTCTGATATCATTTTCCAGATTAAATTCATCTGCCATCTGCTGCAGATAGCCAAGGTACTCTCTGGCAATTGCTGCATTGTACTTCACAGCCATTGTCTGCTCAGAAAAATCTTCGTAGCTGATAAATACATCCACTTTTCCACGTTGCATATATTCTTTCAGGAGACTGCGGATGGCTGCCTCGAAAAAATTAAGTTTCTTCGGCATGCGAATATTTATATCGAGGTATCTGTGGTTTACGGATTTTAACTCAACGGTGATTTTTCTCTTTTCATTGGAAAGTTCACAGCGACCAAATCCTGTCATACTTTTTATCATTTGTCTGCACCTGCTTTATCTCGAATTCTGTTTATACAGAAGCCTTCTGCTCTGCATAATCAATTCATTATAAAATGTTTTTTGACGGAAGTCAAATATTTCTGCATTTCAATTATGAACATTTTATAGTGGATTCTTTTTGTTGCATATCTTTGAACTGAAGATATACAAACCATATCGTAATAACAGCAGCAGCCAAATCTGCAATCGGCCCAGCATACATAACGCCATCGATTCCCATAAAAAGAGGAAGGATCAGAATCAATGGAAGTAAAAACATAATCTGACGAGTCAGAGACACGATCATACCAAGTTTTGCCTTTCCGATAGAAGTGAAAAATCCAGAAGACATTGGCTGAATACCATTGATAAATGTCATAAACATAAAAATCCGGAAATATCGTTCTGCAAATTGGAAATACGCCTCGCTTCCACCTCCGAATAGTGAAATAATCTGACGTGGAAACAACTGGAAACACGCAAAAAATACAATACCGGAAATAACAGCTGCTCCCGCTGATTTCATATAGGTCTCCCGTACCCGGTCAAACTTTTCAGCTCCGTAATTAAATCCGAAAATCGGCTGACATCCCTGTGAAATGCCAATTCCAATTGACATGAAGATCATATTTACTTTGGAAATAATACCGGCACAGGCAATTGGAATATCGGCTCCGTAATTGGAAGCTGCTCCATATTTACGCAAGATATTGTTCATTGCAATCTGAATAATAGCCATAGCCACCTGATTAATTCCGGATGCAAGCCCGAGTGCAGCAATTTCTCTGAGATACTTTCCTTTTGGAATCAATTGCTGACGGGTCAATTTCATTTTGGAAAATCTCCAGAAATATATAAGGATCATAATACCAGAAACAACCTGCCCCAGAACAGTTGCCCAGGCAGCACCTTTGATTCCCCAGTCACAAGCAAAGATAAACAGTGGATCAAGGATTGTATTGATAATTGCACCTGTCAGCATACAGGCCATGGAAAAGGAAGGGCTTCTGTCCGCACGCACCAGATGGCATCCACCGGTGGTCAGTGTCAGGAATGGTACACCGATGGCTGTGATGCCCGTGTAATCAATGGCATACGGCAGCACTTCTTTGGTTGCTCCGAAAACATGCATAAGCGGAGTCAAAAATAACAATGTTACAGTGGTAATGATCACTCCACATAATGCAAGCATAGTCAGACCGTTACCGGCATAGTTTTTGGCCTCTTCTGTATGCCCCGCACCAGACTTCAGATTGTAATTGGACGCACTTCCGATTCCAAGCAAAAGTGCTACAGCCGTACAAATGATATTTACCGGAAATGCAATATTTGTTGCAGCATTACCAAGCATACCAACGCCTTGACCAATAAAAATCTGATCCACGATATTATATAAAGAACTTACCATCATACTAATGATGGCAGGAATCGTAAATTTCAAAATCAGGGAACCTACTTTTTGACTTGCAAGAGGATTTTTCTCTTCTGTTGGCATTATAAAAACTCCTTTCTGTCATCTCTATAATCACTTGTTTTATCAGTGACTACGCAAAAAATCTTTTTTCAGTAGTCAAACATCCAATATAATAACATACCATTTCTTTTTTTTCCAGTTTAAATTTGCTTTTTTATACAAATCATGCTACCATTCTAAATTAGCGAATCATATCTGTTTCTAAGGAATTACTATAGGATCACTGTGGTAAAGCAGATATTTACAATCCGCTTTCGCTACTTGCTCATCTGTGCTTACACAAGTATAGGAAAAGTAAAAATATGATTCAAACAGTTAAGTTAGGAGGAGTTTTATGGCTCTTGATGGTATCGTAGTTGCCAGTCTGGCAAAAGAATTACAGGAAAATTTCATAAATGCACGTTTGAGTAAAATTGCTCAGCCGGAAAAAGATGAATTACTTCTCACCTTAAAAGGTACTTCCGGTCAGAAACGTCTGCTTTTGTCTGCCAGTGCATCACTGCCACTGGTATATATTTCAGATAAAAATAAACCAAGTCCGATGACAGCACCAAATTTCTGTATGCTGCTTCGAAAACATGTGGCAAACGGGCGCATCATATCCATTACCCAGCCGGGTATGGAGCGTATTCTTGTATTTGAAATTGAACATCTGGATGATCTGGGTGATCTAAGACACAAAAAGCTAATCATTGAGTTAATGGGAAAACACAGCAACATCATTTTCTGTGATGAAAATGATATGATTCTTGACAGTATTAAGCATATTTCCGCACAGGTAAGTTCTGTCCGGGAGGTACTTCCAGGACGCACGTATTTCATTCCGGCACAGCAGGATAAAACGAATCCATTGGTGGAAACAAAAGATCATTTTATGACACATGCATTGCAAAAGCCGTGCAGTGCAGCAAAAGCAATTTATACCTCTTACACCGGCATCAGTCCTCTGGCTGCCAATGAATTCTGCTATCGAGCTGATGTAGATGGTGATGCTCCGTGCGCTTCACTGACAGAATCTGAACAGCAAAAACTCACAGAAGTTTTTCTGGCTGCCATGTCCGATATCCGTGAGGGACATTTTTACCCGAATATTATTATGCATCAGGATGAACCAATTGAGTATGCGGCAATTCCGCTGACCTCCTACACTTCTGATACGATCATCCCTTATGCTTCTATCTCAGAAGTACTGGAAAACTATTATGCGCAGCGCAGTCTCTACACCCGTATGCGTCAGAAATCCGCAGATCTGCGTCATGTGATCAATACATTATTAGAAAGAAACCGCAAAAAATATGATTTGCAGAAAAAGCAGTTAAAGGATACGGAAAAGCGGGAAAAATATAAAGTGTATGGTGAACTGATCCATACTTATGGTTATCAGCTGGAAGAAGGCTGCAAAGGATTTGATGCGTTGAATTACTATACAAATGAAACAATCCATATTCCTCTGGACGATACCATCTCGCCACTGGATAATGCGAAAAAGTATTTTGACCGATATGCAAAATTGAAGCGTACTTACGAGGCACTGACGGATCTGATTGAGGATACACAACTTGAAATTGATCATCTGGATTCTATTGCAACTGCACTTGACATTGCAGAGACAGAAGCTGACTTGCAGCAGATCAAAGAAGAGATGATGGAAAGTGGTTATATCAAACACAAATATTCCAAAAAGAAGACACAAGGTAAAAGCAAACCGTATCATTACCGCTCTAGCGATGGATTTGACATTTATGTCGGAAAAAATAACTTCCAGAACGATGAGCTGACTTTCAAATTTGCAGAAGGAAATGACTGGTGGTTCCATGCGAAAGGGATGCCAGGTTCTCATGTGCTTGTGAAAACCAAAACTGGTGAAATGCCGGATCGTACCTTTGAAGAAGCCGGTCGCCTGGCTGCTTTTTATTCCAAAGGACGCGGCAACGAAAAAGTAGAAATTGATTATCTACAGAAAAAGAATGTAAAGAAACCAAATAAAGCAAAACCGGGATTTGTAGTTTATTATACAAACTACTCTCTCACTATTCAACCAGATATTACAGGACTGAAACTGGTTTCAGAATAATTTTTAAATTTTATTAAAAAAGAATCTGCCCAAACCGGACAGATTCTTTTTTTGAACGCAGAATAAGAAAGTAGCGAAAGCGGATTGCGAATGTCCGATTTACTAGTGCATATGAACTGAATTACTGCATCGTGGAAATGATCAGTAATTCTACTGCAAGCTGATCTCCCATCTGACCAGTTTTGATATTTTCTTCCGTCTGTACACACTCCCGTACAATTTCTTCCAGTCTCCGACTTTCAAATGCCCGGGCCTGCCCGGTATATTTCCGTACAGCAAACTCCGGTACACCTGCTTTGGAAGCCATGCTCTTATAATCAAATCCGCCGCCGGCCATCTCACGCAGCTGCATCAGGATCTGGAAATGACGTGT
>CAKREL010000016.1 GCA_934317205.1 uncultured Eubacterium sp. | reverse complement strand
GTGTAGTTCAATGGTAGAACACCAGCCTTCCAAGCTGGATACGTGGGTTCGATTCCCATCACCCGCTTTTTTTGTTTTACAGTTCACTCATCATATGTATCCAGGGAATGATCATGCTGGCATGAGGAATTACCTGGATGCATAATGATGAAGGGAGCGCCTTTTTATGAGCAAAGGTAGCAGCGTAGTTACGGGGAAGCCCGACTGGGCGCTTTGCGAATGGCGCGAGTGAACTGTATTTTTGTTTTATGGGGGATTCAACATGAATGACGGACAGAAAGTTTCGGTAGATGCTGCATTGGCACAGAGTTTTAAGAAACTCGCCTGTGAGCAACCAGTAGAAAAGATTACGATTAAGCAGATTACAGATGGGGCAGGTGTCATCCGTCCCACATTTTATCACCATTTCAGCGATAAGTATGGATTGTTGGAATGGATTCTGGTGCAGGATATTTTGCTCCCTATCCAGCCATTGGTAGAAAATGGAATGATCAACGAAGCCATGCAGATTATTTTTTCTAAGATGCAGAAGGAAAAGGACTTCTATATGTGTGTGGGACGGATGGAAGGTCAGAATTCTTTTCGGGAGATGGCAGAGATTGGAATCCGTTCGCTTCTGACTGGTATGATAGAAGAGAAGATGAAGGGCAGAGTGCCGAAGAATCAGTGGCTGACGCCGGAGCGGATTGCAGCATATTATTCTCAGACCATGACATATATTATGATGACATGGATTGAGAGCGGGATGGAGATTTCACCGGAAGAACTGGTCGAGGTATATGGGTTTATGATCACACGATCGCTGGCAGATGTTCTGGCAGATATTTAGCTGAGATGCTGAGAAGAATATGTCAGTTTACTCTGACCAGAATCACATACCAGGTCTTAGGTGCATTTGATTTGATCTGACACATATTGTTAAAATGTTTCTGAAGCATATACAAAAGGGCAGAAATGTATATGATACATTTACATTAAGAATAAAAAGAATATGATATAAAGACATTTAAAAAAGATTGGATATTCTATTATCCAATCTTTTTTTCTATTCTATTACAACGAACAGCCGCCCTTTTATGGGGCGTTGACCAAATTGTAAAATATTGAATAGAAAGAGATGAGAAAAGATGCTGAAATTTGGAAAAGGCGTAGTCAAGTCGCGGATCATCATATTTATTGCAGCCATTTTGTTGTTGATCCCGTCGGTATTTGGCTATCTGCACACGCGAGTGAATTATGATATTCTTTCCTATTTACCGAAAGATATCGAGACAATGAAAGGCCAGGATATTCTGGTAGATGAATTTGGAACGGGAGCATTTTCCACTTTTGTAGTGGATGGCATGTCGAATAAAGATGTCAGTGCTCTGAAAGAGAAAATTGAACATGTAGACCATGTCAAGACAGTGCTTTGGTATGACAGTGTGGCGGATATCAGTATTCCAACGGAGATGTTGCCGGAGAAAATGCAAAAAGTATTTTTGAGCGACGAAGGTACACTGATGTTCATTATGTATGACACTACAATGTCGGCAGATGAGACGATGGAAGCAGTGGAGCAGATCCGCGCTATTTCCAATGAACAGTGTTTCTTAAGTGGTATGTCTGCTGTGGTTACAGATATCAGAGATCTGTCAGACAAGGAAGTTCCGGTTTATGTGCTTCTGGCAGTTATTTTATCTCTGGTGGTATTGTCACTGACAATGGATTCGTTTTTGATTCCGATTTTCTTTCTGCTGAGCATTGGTATGGCAATTATATATAACCTTGGAACAAACGTGTTTATGGGAGAGATTTCCTATGTTACCAAGGCGCTGAGTGCAGTGCTGCAGCTTGGTGTGACGATGGATTATTCTATTTTCCTGTGGCACAGTTACGAAAATCAGAAAAAAATATTTGCAGACGATCATAAAAATGCCATGGCACATGCCATATCCCAGACAATTACTTCCGTTGTGGGAAGTTCCATCACTACGATAGCTGGCTTTATAGCCCTTTGTTTTATGAGCTTTACACTTGGTATGGATCTTGGAATCGTTATGGCAAAAGGTGTTGTATTCGGCGTTATCGGCTGTGTCACAATTCTGCCGTCCATGATCTTGATTTTTGATAAACCGTTGGAGAAAACAAGACACAAAGCTGTGCTGCCGGATATCGGAAAATTATCCGGGTTTGTGACAAAGCGTTTTCCAATTTTTCTGTTAATCTTTGCTGTACTTTTAGTTCCGGCAATATACGGACAGAAAAATGCAGAAGTTTATTATGATCTGGCAGGTACGTTGCCAGAGGATCTGCAAAGTTTTATGGCAAACCAGAAACTGGATGAAGAATTTGATATGAATTCCACACATATTTTGCTGGCAGACAGTCATATGAAGGCAAAAGATGCGGAAGCTATGCTGGAACGAATAGATGGTGTGGATGGTGTAAAGGCAGCTATCGGAATTGACAGCCTCATTGGCCCATCTGTCCCGAAAGATATGATTCCACAATCTATTCGTGAGATCATTGAAGATGACAAATATCAGATGATCCTGATCAGCTCGGAGTATAAGACAGCTTCTGATGAAGTAAATACACAGATTGATGAAATCAACAATATCGTGGCAGATTATGATGCTAACGGGATGTTGATAGGTGAAGCACCATGTACAAAAGATCTGATCACAATAACAGATACAGATTTTAAAGTTGTCAGTGCAATTTCCATTGTAGCAATTTTTGTCATTATCGCACTGGTGTTCCGTTCGCTTGTATTGCCAATCATCCTTGTGGCGGTTATTGAGTTCGCAATTTTTGTAAATATGTCGATTCCGTTCTACACACACACATCGATTCCATTTATTGCATCGATTGTAATCGGAACAATCCAGTTGGGAGCAACCGTCGATTATGCTATTTTAATGACAAATAATTACAAGAGTGCCCGGGCAGCAGGTATGGAGAAAAAGGCAGCAGTTATGCAGGCGGTGGCTGGTTCTGCGCAATCCATCGTAGTCAGTGCATTGAGTTTTTTTGCATCTACGTTTGGCGTAGGTGTATATTCCAATATCGATATGATCAGTTCGCTGTGTATTCTGATGGCGCGTGGTGCTCTGATCAGTATGGTAGTCGTGATTTTTGTGCTGCCGGCCATGTATATGGTATTTGATAAAGTGATATGTGCAACAAGTGCAGGTTTTGGAGCAAAGAAGAAGGAGAGAAAAGCAAATGAAATTTTCAAGAGTAAAACAGTTTCTTAAATCAAAGAAAGCAATTCGTACCGGGGCCTGCGTGCTGGCTGCAGTCCTTGTGACAGGTAGTGTGGGTGCTTATCATGTCTATGGGCAAAAGGCAAATACTGCACAGGAAACGACGAAAGAAGCAGAGGCTGATACAGATAAAAATATAGAAGATACAGAGAACATTTTAAAGCAGGTGCTGAAAACGCAGACAAATGCGCAGTCTGATGATACTGTGAAAAAAGAAGAGACTGTGTACGTAGTGGCTGCTCCAGATGGAACACCGAATAAGGTTATTGTAAGTGACTGGCTGAAAAATTTCGATGGAGCAGATACGATTGAGGATGTCAGTGACCTGAGAGATATCGAAAATGTAAAAGGAGATGAGACTTTTACACAGGGAACCGACGGGAAACTGACCTGGCAGGCAGATGGAAATGACATTTATTATCAGGGAAAAACCGATAAAGAACTTCCGATTGATATGAAAATGACTTACTATCTGGATGGCGAGGAGATCGCACCGGAAGACCTGGCTGGAAAGAGCGGAAAAGTGACAATCCGAATGGATTATACCAACAAAGAAAAAACAGAAGATGGTGTCTATGTACCGTTTGCTGCTATAACAGGTATGATGCTGAATAAAGATTTCACAAATGTGGAAGTGACAAATGGAAAAGTGGTCAGTGATGGAAATAATCAGGTGGTTGTTGGATTTGCATTTCCGGGATTATCAGAGAGTCTGGATCTGGACAGCAAGGATCTGGAAGATGTCAATATTCCGGATTATGTGGAAGTGACAGCAGATGTCAAAGATTTTTCTCTGGATATGACAATGACTTTTGTAATGAGTGATATTTTACAGGAGCTAAATGTAGATCAGGATATTGATCTGTCCGGTATTGAAGATGCAATCGATTCTCTCAGTGATGCTTCCGGACAGCTGGTAGACGGCTGCAAGGAACTTTCTGACGGAACCGGTACGTTGCTTGACGGGATTAAAGCTTATACGGCAGGTGTTTCCACATTAAAGGGCGGTATCAATGCTTATACTGATGGTGTGGCACAGGTGAAATCCGGTGTGGATGCCTATACTGACGGTGTAGCACAGGTGGCTGGCGGCACAAAACAGCTGGAAGATAAATCCGGAGATCTCAAAGACGGTATTGCGCAACTGGTAGGCGGTGCATTGCAGGTGCAGACCTATTTTGAAGGCGATAATGGTATTGTCAGCGGTGCAAAGAAGCTTTCCGCAGGAATTGAGCAGCTGGATGCAGCATTAAATGCAGGAGTGACAGCTGATGAGGCTGCACAGGCAGAAGCATCGGTAAATCAGATATTTGCAAAAGATGGCGAGACCTATCAGGGTATCACACAGCAGGCGGCCGGTCAGTATAAAGCAGCTTTAACAGGAAGTGATGAACTTCAGACAAAGGTAGAAAATGGCGTCAGCCAGGCAATGTATGGTGCATATGTGGCAGCATATAAGCAATTAAATTATGTAGCATATGAGGCTGCTGGAAAATTAGGCTCACTTGAGAATGATGCAGCTGCATTTGCTTCTCAGATGACGGCAGCTTCAGCATCTTCGGTATCCAATGTATCAAGCCAGCTGATCAGCGGAATAGCTGATGGTACATCCTCCCAGATTGGCAAAATGGCGGCAGAAGCTGCAAAACAGGGCGCTGTGGAAGGTGCAAAGAATGGAATTGCCTCCACGAAATCAGCCATTGCATCCCAGATTGAAAATGGTGGTCTTGTAGCCGGTGCACAGACATTGAGTGCCGGCGTGCAGAAACTGTACAGTGAGGGTATTCAGCCGTTAGCTGTCGGTATGCAGACTTTAAGTAATAGCGTTCCAGAGCTGATGAAAGGAATTCAGACATTAAACAATGGAGCATTGACACTAAATAACAACAGTGCAACATTGAAATCCGGTGTGAATACATTAAACAGCAAAGGCAGCGAATTGAATGCCGGTATTGCTGCTTTAGATTCCAACAGCAAAACATTAAATGATGGTGCTGCAAAATTGAATGATGGTGCAAAAACACTCAGTGATGGAATGATCCAGTTTGATGAGGACGGTATTCAGAAACTGAGTGAGGCATATCATGGCGATGTGGAAGAATTCCTGGATCGCGTGGATCTGGTACTGGAGGCCGGAAAGAATTATCATACATTTTCCGGATTGAAAGAGGATATGAGTGGAAGTGTGAAATTTGTTATTCGGACGGAAGCTATTGAAAAATAATTCTTGTTTAGGGTAGTTTAAAAAGAAGATGGAAGAAAACTCCAATGCCGGCACGAATGATTTTCTATCTGCGCTGCGCCGCCTATCTCCGACCGCTCCCGCGAACTCACCAACAGCAAAAACAGCTGTTGGCTCAGACACACTCCCGCGGTCGGGCTATGCTCGCTCCGATAACGAAAATCAGTCTACCGCCTTGCCTTGGAGTTTTGCTTCCAGCTTCTTTTATCTACGCCGTGGCACTGCGTGACACGCATGCATATAAGCTAATGGCAAAATAACTGTTGTGTTACATGCGCAGATTTACATATTGAAAAATGAAGCGAATTTAAAAGTTGAGAAACGTACGCTACCATTGACAGAATAAAAAAGAACGGTTTTCCCTTTGTTACCGACGGCGAAGAACTCAAGAACATGTAGATTTTCTCCGTCGCTGACAATAGCGTAACCGTTCTTTTTTTATCTTTCAAGGGCATGCCGCTGCGCGGTAGCTGAAATATTTCCTCAGGCTCAGAATCTAAGAACATATAGTGGCTTCACCACCACAATAAGCAACTATGGATAAACGTAAATCAATTATAAATATCTACAATACGGGTTTTTAAACTGTTTTTAGATTTTGAGCCAGAGGTAAGACAAAAGCCACCGCAACGCGGTTCCCTTGACCATATATAAAAAGAACTGCTACACTGTTGTCAGCGACGGAAAAATGAAACTGTTTTTGAGTTTCTCGCCGTCGGTAATCGACGTATAGCAGTTCTTTTGTATATTGTCAAGGGTGGCGCAAATAGCCAAATTTCTTCGTTTCTGCTTGTTCCAAACCACCCTAAAGAAGAATTGTTTTAGTTGCAAAAGTGTTCCGTATAAAAATTATTTAAATAATCGCAGACCTCTGTCAGCCCATCATTAGTAAATGGATAGCTGACGGAGGTTTTCTGTTCATCTGGTGTGGTATCAAAATTATATGGTCCCGGCCACACGGTCACCCGCAGTACGGTGTCTCCTTCTTCCGGTGCATATTTTTCAATACGGTAATGCATGCTCTTGTAGCTGCCATGAAAGCGTTCTTTTTTATAGAAGTTAATATTAAAAATATCTTTTCTTGCAATCATGAGAATCGTCCTTTCAAAAAACTACTCTTATTTTAGCTTCTGCAGGGAAAATGTGCAAGGGAGCAGATAAGCTGGAAATAAGATTTTTGTAAGAAAATCGTAAGCTTTTGGACAGATTATATAAAAATATCTCTAATATAGATGTGTTTTACTAAAGAAGAGAGAAAATACAACACAGTAAGACACAAAGAAGATGTATGCACAGGGTAACTTTGTATACATCGACATAGGGAGATAGATGAAATATGAAAAAAAGGATGAACATAAAACAGGAAAAGAGACGGCGCAGAGCCAGAAGAAGAAAAACGTTTCTGGCAATTGTTCTGGTGATCCTGGCAGTTGTAGTATGTGGAAAAAACGGAATGATTGATCGTGTCAGGGCATCCTTCGGTGTGGTTTCTAGCTCAGAACTTCAGGCGGAAGGTTATCCGGACAGTTTGATTCGTTTGTATGAGAAAAATCCTGAGGCAAGAGAATTTGTTCTGGATTATAAAAAACATATAAATGATGACGGGAGCGATGAAAATATTGATATTTCCGGAGATATGACGGATGGAAAAATACCGCTTTTTATTCAGTGGGACGAGCGTTGGGGCTATAAAACCTATGGCGATGATTTCCTGGCAGTGACCGGTTGCGGACCGACCGCACTTTCTATGGTCTGCGTAGGATTGACCGGAAATTTGAACATGAATCCTTACGCGGTAGCAAAAATAGCGCAGGCGGATGGCTACTATGTCAATGGCAGCGGTTCTTCTTGGGATATGATGACAGGACTTGCCGATAATCTTGGTCTATATGCAAATGAACTGGGATTGGATGCGGATACGATACGCAGCAAACTGAGGGACGGTCATCCAATCATTTGCATTATGGGACCGGGCGATTTTACCACAACCGGACATTTTATCGTGCTGACTGGGGTGACATCTAATGGAGATGTTACGATAAATGATCCGAACAGTCGTAAAAACAGTGATAAAAGCTGGAATCTGGAAGAAATTACGTCACAGATGAAAAATTTGTGGGTATATAGCAAGGCACAATAAGATCAGGGGTGATTTCTTCTATCGCAAAAGTGGATTGTGAATGTCCACTTTACATGTAAGGAATGCAGTTATAAGACCTTTGAAATGAGGTTTTGTAGCTGCTTTTTTTCTTTCCTTTTTTTCGGGTTTGTGGTATCGTATGAAATGCTTAAGATGTGAAAATGATAAGAAAAAGTAATGACAGATATAAGATAGAGAAAAGAGAGATGGAGCATTTTAGATGAAAATTTTATTGACGGCAATCAATGCGAAATACATTCATTCAAATCTGGCCGTTTATTCCCTGCAGGCCTACGCTGAGGCACATGGACATAAGATAGATCGGGCGGAATATACGATCAACAATCAGCTGGACGATATTCTGGAAAAAATATATCGTCAGAAGCCGGATGTACTACTTTTTTCCTGCTATATATGGAATGTGGAGTATGTCAGGGAACTGGCGGCCGAGTTTCACAAACTGCGCTCGGAAGTGCCAATCTGGGTTGGTGGACCGGAGGCATCTTTTGAAACGGAGCGTTTCCTGAAGGAAAATCCTGCCATCACAGGAATTATGATGGGTGAGGGTGAGCGGACACTGACAGAGTTGTGCACTTATTTTGAACAATACAAACAAGAGACACAACTTTTGACAGAGAACAGTGAAAATGCGCAGAAAAGGACGGAAGGTGCAGAGGCTGAACACGAGAAAAAGACAGGTTCTTTAGCAAAACGAAATGAGGAACTGTTGGGGAAAATTGACGGTATTTCTTATCGCAGAGCGGACGGAACTGTGAAAATCCAACCGTTGCGCAGCCTGCTTCCCATGGATGAACTGCCGTTTTGCTATGCGAACCTGAAGGATTTTGAACACCGGATCATTTATTATGAATCCAGCCGTGGTTGCCCGTTTTCCTGTAGTTATTGTTTGTCATCGGTGGACAAAAAATTACGATTTCGGAGTCTTCCACTTGTCTATAAGGAATTACAGTTTTTTATTGATGCAAAAGTACCGCAGGTGAAATTTGTTGACCGGACATTTAACTGTGTGCATGAGCATGCCATAGGAATCTGGAAGTATATTAAGGAACATGACAATGGTATTACAAATTTCCATTTTGAGATTTCCGCGGATCTGCTCAGAGAGGATGAACTTGAACTGATTTCTGATATGCGTCCGGGACTGATACAGTTGGAAATTGGTGTGCAGTCCACAAACGATGCGACAATCCGTGAAATTCATCGTACTATGCGTCTGGAGGAAGTGTATCGGGCAGTGAATCGCGTCAAAGCCGGAAAAAATATTCACCAGCATCTGGATCTGATCGCGGGACTGCCGCTTGAGGATTATCTGAGATTTCAGCAGTCCTTTGACGATATTTATGCGTTGCATCCGCAGCAGCTGCAGCTGGGTTTTCTGAAAGTATTGAAAGGTTCGTATATGTATGAGCATGCGGAGGAATATGGACTGATCTATCGGACAAAGCCGCCGTATGAAGTTTTGGCGAGCAAATGGGTTTCCTATGATGAAATGCTGGAGATCCGTCTGGTGGAAGAAATGGTGGAACTCCATTACAACAGTGGACAGTTTCTGACTTATCTAGGAATTTTGGAACGGCAATATGACAGTGCCTTTCAGATGTTTCTTGATATGGGGCATTTTTATAGAAAGAACGGCTATCTGGATTGCAGCCATAACCGTGTCCGACGAACCGAAATTGTACTGGATTTTGCAGTTTCTGTGGATTCTGAGCGGAGAGAAGTTTATCAGGAAGCGCTGATATTTGACTTGTATAAAATTGAAAAATCAAAGAGCCGTCCACTCTGGGCACAGAATCTAGCATTGGAGAAAAAAAAGACTTCCAGGTATCTGCGTGCGCATGGAATGGAGAAAAAATACTGTCATCTGGAGAAGTTTTTAAGCCTGGATGCCGAAGGAAAATACAGGGAAGATGGAGAGGCGCAGTGGTTTTTATTTGATTATGAGAGCAGAGATCCATTGATGAACGAGGCTGCAATTACAGTGATCACAGAGGATCAGATAGAAGGTGAGACAGCATGAAACCAATCACGGAACTGATTGCAGTTGATCTGGAAATGACTGGACTTCAGGTGAAAACAGACCGGATTCTGGAAATTGGCGCAGTGCGGTTGTGCCAGGGGAGGATTGTAGATACTTTTCAGACGTTTGTTAATCCGCACAGGAAGATTGATGCACGAATTACAGAGTTGACCGGGATTACACCGGAGATGGTAGCGGATGCACCGGAGGCCGGGGAAGCGCTGCAGAAATTTCTGGCATTTGAGAAAGATGCACCGTTACTGGGGCATAATGTAATCTTTGATTATGGTTTTTTGAAGCAGCAGGCGGTAAATCAGGGGATTACCTGGAACCGGGAAGCTATTGACACATTAAAAATTGCCCGGAAAGTACTGAAAGAACCGGAGAAGAAATCGTTGGAATCATTGTGTGAGTATTTCCACATTCGCAGAGAACATGCACATCGTGCTGTAGATGATGCAAAAGCAACGGCCGAACTGTTTTTATTATTGCAGGATGCTTATCAGGAAAAGGACCCGGGACTTTTTGTGCCGAAACCGTTGAATTATAAGGTGAAAAAGCAGGGACCGCTGACACCGGCACAAAAAAGAGACTTGAATCATTTGTTGATTTATCATAGAATAGAATCTGATATTGAAATTGACAGCCTGACAAAAAGTGAGGCATCACGTATGATTGACAAAATTTATGCGGAGTATGGAAGAATTCCAATATAGGAGGGTTCGGAATATGTATAAAAAGTCAAAGAAAAAAAGAGTGTTGGCATCCATTGTGGTCATGATCGTATTGGTGGCAATGGTTGTGACAGGAATATTATCTGCACTGTTAATATAGAACGGACAGAAAGGTGAGCATAGAATGAAAAAATGGATCAGAGTATTACCGGTACTTGGCACGGCGATATTGCTGGCAGCAGGAGTCTGCCATCAGACTGCTCAGGCAAAGAAAAGTGAAAAACCTGTTATTGCCGACCGTATTTACATCGGAGATGTGGCTGTGGGCGGAATGACCCGGGAAGAAGCTGTAGCAGCGGTTCAGGATTACGTGGATGGTCTGGCAGATCAGACCGTTGCGCTGACCATTAATGATGTATCTGTGGATGCGACAGCAGAAGAACTGGGTGTGACATGGGAAAATCAGGAGAGCGTAGACGAAGCTGTTACATATGGAAAAAGCGGAAATCTGATCGCCCGCTATAAAGCAGGCAAAGACCTGGAGCATGAGGATAAGGTCTTCCGTTTACCGCTGATGGTTGATTCTGAAAAAGCAACGGCATATCTCAAGGAGCATGAATCTGAGTTGGATCGTGATGCAGTGGATTTTGGACTGACAAGAAAAAACGGTTCTTTTGAAGTGATCGATGGTCAGGATGGAATCGTTGTTGATGTGGATAAATCTGTGGAGGCGATTGATGCAAGCCTGCAGGATGGTTGGAAAGAGAACAATACCGTGGAACTGGCAGCTGAGATCAGCAAACCGAAAGGATCCCGTGAGGAACTTGAGAAAGTAAAGGATGTACTTGGTACATTTACGACAAATTATGCGTCTTCCGCATCTGGCAGAAAGGCAAATATTGCCAACGGAAGTAAGAAAATCAACGGAAGCGTGATCTATCCGGGAGAAGAATTTTCTGTATATCATACGGTTGCTCCATTCAATGCAGAAAATGGCTACAAACTTGCCGGAGCTTATGAAAATGGAACGACTGTAGATGCTTACGGCGGTGGAATCTGTCAGGTGTCTACTACTTTATATAATGCTGTCATTCGTGCAGAATTGGAAGTGACGGAGCGCTCCGGACATTCCATGATCGTTAATTATGTGGATCCGTCCGCGGACGCTGCAATTGCAGGAGAATACAAAGATTTCAAATTTAAAAACAATACAGAGGCTCCGATTTATATCGAAAGTTATGCAAGTGGCTCCAACATCTCATTTACTATTTACGGACAGGAGACCAGAGCAGCAAATCGCAAGGTATCTTTTGTCAGTGAGACATTGAGCACTACAGATCCGGGAGTAAAATATCAGGAATCTGCGGATGCAGTTGGAACCATTACAAAGACACAAGGTGCACATACGGGAAAATCTGCCCGCTTATGGAAAGTTGTGACAGTAGATGGTGTAGAACAGAGCAGAGATATCTTTAACAAGACCACATATAAGGCTTCACCGGCAATTTATTCCGTAGGAGTTTCTTCTGCAAATGCAGAGGCAACAGCCGCTATGAAAGCTGCAATTGCGACACAGGATGAGGGAACCATCCGTGCAGCGGCAGCGCAGTGGAAAAATGCGGTGCAGCAGCCGAAAGTTACAGATCCGAATGCAGGTCAGACAACGGATCAGACTCAGACACAACAGCCTGCAGATCCTGCACAGCAGGAGCAGACTTCAGGGCAATAAAAAAGAGCATAATAAGGCTGTCCGACAAGGCAGCCTTTCCGTACATGAGCAAGTAGTGAAAGCAGATTGCGAATGTCCGATTTGCTTTATGAGGGATAAATAATCAATATGAAACAGGGAAAAATAGCAGAGAGCGTGTTGAAACGTTCTATATTAAAACAACTGCATTTAAAACGTTCAGATGTTTTACTTGCAGCAGGAGTCGGTGAAGACTGTGCAGCTATTACCGTAGCGGAAGATGAAGTAGTAGTACTTTCTTCTGATCCGGTAATTTGGCGTGATTCTCTGGACGGTCGTTGTGCAGTACATGCCAATTTGAATGATCTTGCCGCCGGAGGTGCCAAACCAGTTGGACTGATGCTTACCGCATTACTGCCACCAGAGGTAGAAGAACCGGAAATGCGCAAAATGGTGCAGACCATTGCGCGGGAATGTGAGCCATTGCAGGTGCAGATCCTTGGTGGACACACGGAAGTGACAGATGCAGTAAACAAACCGGTGGTTTCCATTGCTGCAGTGGGAAAGGCAAAGAAGGGAATGCTTACCACTACAGCCGGAGCGAGACCGGGAGACGACATTGTTGTGACAAAATGGGTTGGACTTGAGGCAACGGCAAAACTTGCCCGCAGTCGCAGGGAAGCTTTGTTATCACGGTATCCGCAGCATTTATTAGATGATGCAGAGCAGTTCGAACAGTATTTTTCTATCATTCCGGAGGCTGCTACCGCCATGAAGTCTGGCGTGAGAGCAATGCATGATGTGACCACAGGCGGTATTTTTGGAGCTTTGTGGGAGCTGGCAGAAGCTTCTGGCGTCGGACTTGAAATAGAATTAAAGAAAATTCCAATTCGGCAGGAAACCGTGGAAATCTGCGAGTTTTTTGATCTTAATCCGTATCAGATGGGGTCTACAGGCTGCCTTTTGCTGGCGGCGGAGGACGGTAACCGTCTGGTGCTTGATATGAAGCAGCAGGGAATTCCGGCAGTTGTAGTCGGAAAGGCAACAGCGGATAATGACCGGGTTGTTATCAATGAGGAGGAACGCAGATTCCTGGAGCCGCCGCGAGCGGGAGAGCAGATATGCTAGATCTTTTGGGATAATTCCGTTGAACGCTGTATGAGGCAGGGAGAAAAAAGAACTGGAAGTGTCTGCGAGTATAAGAGAATGCAGCGATGCACAGAAAAAATATGCTATACATATAAGATGTGCAAGTTGCAGCAGGAATGACAAGAACATTCTTGAACAATGTTGAGAAATGTGAAGGAGAAACTGACAATGCGTGAAAAAATTTTAACTTTTATAGAAAAGAATAGTCGTATTGATATTAAAGAATTGGCAATCATTCTCGGAGAGGATGAAATCAGTGTGGCAAATGAACTTGCTGCTATGGAAGCTGACCATATCATCTGTGGGTATCATACACTGATCAACTGGGACAAGACAGATATTGAAAAAGTAACTGCCCTGATCGAGGTAAGTGTTACTCCGCAGAGAGGACAGGGATTTGACAAGATCGCAGAGCGAATTTATAACTATCCGGAAGTAAATGCAGTATACCTGATTTCTGGAAGTTATGATCTGCTTGTGACTATCGAGGGACGTACACTGCGCGAAGCTGCACAGTTCGTATCAGACAAACTTTCACCGCTTGAGTCCGTATTGAGTACCAAGACAAATTTTATTTTAAAGAAGTACAAAGATCACGGAACTATTATGGCAGAAAAAGAAAAAGATGAAAGGATGCTGATGACACCATGAGAAACCCATTATCAAAAGTAATTACAGAAATTGAGCCATCCGGTATCCGTAAGTTTTTTGACATTGTAAGTGAAATGAAGGATGCGATTTCTCTTGGTGTTGGTGAGCCGGATTTTGACACACCATGGCATATCCGTGATGAGGGTATCTATTCTCTGGAAAAGGGAAGAACTTTCTACACATCAAATGCCGGTTTAAAAGAATTAAAAATTGAAATTGAAAATTTCCTGAAGCGGAAATATGGTCTGGAATATGACTATAATCATGAAATCATGGTTACTGTAGGTGGAAGCGAGGCAATAGATATCGCAATGCGTGCAATGCTTGATCCAGGGGACGAAGTGCTGATTCCGCAGCCAAGTTATGTATCTTATCTGCCTTGTGCAAAGCTGGCAGGTGGTGTGCCTGTAGTTATCCAGCTGAAAGCAGAAAATCAGTTTCGCCTGACACGGGAAGAACTCGAAGCAGCTATTACTCCTAAGACGAAGATTCTGGTACTTCCTTTCCCGAATAACCCAACTGGTGCAGTTATGGAACGAAGTGACTTGGAAGATTTGGTGGATTTAATCGTTGCAAATGATTTATACGTTATTACGGATGAAATATATTCTGAATTGACGTATACAGAGGAAGGGCATGTATCGATCGCTTCGATGCCTGGAATGAGAGACCGCACCATTTATATCAATGGTCTGTCCAAATCTCATGCAATGACTGGCTGGCGTATCGGATATGCATGCGGACCGCAGGTGATTTTACAGCAGATGCTGAAAATTCATCAGTTTGCTATTATGTGTGCACCGACTACCAGTCAGTATGCAGGTGTCTCTGCACTGAAAAATGGTGATGAGGATGTGGCGCATATGCGTGACGAGTACAACGGACGACGTCGTTATCTGATGCATCGTTTTAAAGAGATGGGACTGGAGTGCTTTGAGCCATTCGGTGCATTTTATGCATTCCCATGTATCAAAGAATTTGGAATGACTTCCGATGAATTTGCAACTAGATTTCTGCAGGAAGAGAAAGTAGCGGTCGTTCCGGGTACAGCATTTGGTGCCTGTGGTGAAGGCTTTTTGCGAATTTCCTATGCATATTCACTGGAAGCACTGAAAGAAGCATTAGACCGTATGGAGCGTTTTGTAGAGAAGCTCCGTGAGGAGAAAAAGGAAGCGTAGATTATGGCTAAATTAAATATCGTTCTGTATGAGCCGGAGATTCCGGCAAATACTGGAAATATTGGGCGCACCTGTGTGGCAACAGGGACACGCCTGCATCTGATCGAGCCTCTTGGATTTCGCCTGAATGAAAAACAGATCAAGCGGGCAGGTATGGATTACTGGAAAGATCTCGATGTGACAACTTATGTAAATTATCAGGAGTTTCTGGAAAAAAATCCAGGAGCGAAGATTTATATGGCAACCACAAAGGGACAGAATGTGTATACAGAAGTGTCCTACGAAGAGGATTGCTATATTATGTTTGGAAAAGAAAGTGCAGGAATCCCGGAAGAGATTCTTGCACATAACAAAGACAGATGTGTGCGGATTCCGATGTTGAGTGAGATCCGTTCCCTGAATTTGTCCAATTCAGTGGCTGTTGTGCTGTATGAAGCACTGCGTCAGAATGATTTTTCGCAGATGCAGCTGATGGGACATCTGACAAAATTTAACGACTATATTGAGTAAAAAACGTAACAGGTCTATTGTTCTGAACAATGTATGTCTGGATATGACAGATAATAGAAAGGATACGTTGACGAGGATTCTTACACATGGCATTTATTAAGGCTGAAAAATTAAAACATAAATTTGTGCGCCGGGATGAACAGGGCGAGATTCGGGATGTGACGCTGGCGCTGAATGATGTAAATATTGAAGTAGAAGAGGGACAGTTTATTGCTGTCCTGGGACATAACGGTTCTGGTAAATCTACTTTTGCAAAACATTTGAATGCATTGCTGACACCAAGTGAAGGAACTGTCTGGGTTGATGGAAAAGATACGGCAAAGGAAGAAAATATTCTGGATATCCGCAAGGAAGCAGGTATGATCTTTCAAAATCCGGATAATCAGATTGTTGCAGGTGTAGTGGAAGAAGACGTGGCATTTGGTCCGGAAAATATAGGTGTTCCAACGGAAGAAATCTGGGAACGTGTCGGACACAGCCTTGAGGCTGTTGGAATGACAGCATATCGCTATCATTCTCCAAACCGTTTATCAGGCGGACAAAAGCAGCGCGTGGCAATTGCAGGTGTTGTGGCGATGGAACCAAAATGCATTATTATGGACGAGCCGACAGCTATGCTGGATCCGAACGGACGAAAAGAAGTTTTGAATACAGTACATCGATTGAATCGACAGAAGGATGTGACAGTAATTCTTATCACACATTATATGGAAGAAGTCATCGATGCAGACTATGTATTTGTTATGGATGATGGTCATGTGGTGATGCAGGGAACACCTCGTGAAATTTTCTCACAGGTAGACACATTGTTGAAGTATGGACTGGATGTGCCGCAGATTACCCGTCTGGCTTGGGAACTGAAGCGGGAAGGTCTGGCGCTTCCAGATGGAATTTTGAGCAGACACGAACTGGTGGAGGCAATATGTCAATTAAAATCGAAAACCTGAGTTATACCTATGCGCAAGGAAGTGCATATGAGATACATGCATTAAAAAATTTAAACCTTGAGATTAACGATGGAGAATTTGTCGGAATCATCGGACACACAGGTTCTGGAAAATCAACGCTGATCCAGCTGTTAGATGGTCTGATCAAGGCGGATGAAGGTCATATTTATTATAATGGTGAAGATATTTATGCACCAGGATATTCTCTGCGTTCCCTGAGAGGAAAAGTCGGACTGGTATTTCAGTATCCGGAATATCAGCTTTTTGAGACAACCGTATTAAAAGATGCTGCTTATGGTCCGCAAAATCAGGGGCTTTCTGAGGAAGATGCACTGGAGAAAGCAAAAGAAGCATTGATTCGGGTAAAACTACCAGAAAAATATTGGGAAATGTCACCTTTTGAACTTTCAGGTGGACAAAAAAGGCGTGCAGCCATTGCAGGGGTTATTGCTATGAATCCGAAAGTGCTGATTCTTGATGAGCCGACAGCCGGTCTGGATCCGAAAGGAAGAGATGAATTATTTGATCTGATCCGTGAACTGCATGAAAAAATGCAAATGACCGTGCTTTTGGTATCTCACAGCATGGAAGATATGGCAAATTATGTACAGCGGATCGTGGTACTAAACCACGGGGCACTGATGCTGGACGGAACACCAGCGGAAGTTTTTTCCCATATGGAAGAACTGGAACAGGTGTCATTGGCGGTACCACAGGTGACTTATCTGATGAAGGATCTGGAAAAAGCAGGATTCTCAGTGGATACTTCGGTGACAACTATTGAAGAAGCGAAGAAAGAGATTATGAAGTTATGTTAAAGGATATTACAATTGGGCAATATTATCCAACAGAATCTGTGATTCACAGACTGGATCCCCGTGTGAAACTTCTGGCGACACTGATGTACATTGTGTCTTTATTTTTGTTTCATGATTTTGTCGGCTTCCTCTGTGTGACATTATTTTTGCTGGTTGTTATTAAACTGTCGCATGTTCCGTTTTCGTTTATGTTGAAAGGCGTACGTGCGATTTGGGTACTTGTGGTTATTACCGCAGTGTGCAACTTGTTTTTTACACAGGGCGCAAATACGTATTTTTCATGGAAGTTTATCCATATCACAGATCAGGGAGTAAGCAATACGCTGTTTTTTACTGTTCGACTGGTATATCTGGTAGTCGGAACGTCTGTGATGACACTGACAACGACACCGAATAAGCTGACAGATGGTCTGGAGGAAGGCTTAAAACCATTATCAAAAATTGGAGTTCCAGTGCATGAAATTGCCATGATGATGTCAATCGCCATGCGTTTTATCCCGATTCTGGCTGAAGAAGCGGATAAGATAAAAAAAGCACAGATGGCAAGAGGCGCCAATTTTGAAGAGGGTAATATCATTCAAAAAGCCAAGGCGATGGTGCCGATCCTTGTGCCACTTTTTGTATCAGCATTTCGACGTGCCAATGATCTGGCAACCGCTATGGAAGCGCGTTGCTATCATGGAGGCGAGGGCAGAACAAAGATGAAGCCGTTGCATTATATATCTATAGATTATAAAGCTTATGTGGTGATGGTGGTGTATCTGGCAGTCATTGTTGTGATACGGATCTTTTTATAAAATATTGAAATAATGAGGAAACTGTATGGATTCAGTGAGAAGAATATATCAGGTGAGAGATGACACAAATCTTTATAGGAAAGAAAAGTCGTTCTTGAATCAAACACAGGGAAGTCTGTGAGATATGAGATATGTTTGGCTGACTGGATTTATACAGTTTTTTTGAACGCAAAATAAGCATTCCCCCGCTTTAAATGCGTAGAGCACTAAGCGGTGGGTAAGGGGGATGCTTATGTCAGTGGGAATTAAAAGCTCCCACTGACAGGTCGCAAAGCGACTGCGTTCATGAGCAAGTAGCGAAAGCGGATTGCGAATGTCCGCTTTACAAGGAGGTGTTCGGGTGTGAAACGAGTGAAACTGGTGGTTGCCTATGACGGTACCAATTATTGTGGCTGGCAGGTGCAGCCAAACGGAATTACGATAGAGGGTGTTTTGAACCGGGAATTGAGTAAATTATTGAAAGAAGATATCGCGGTGATCGGTGCAAGCCGTACAGATTCCGGTGTACATTCTTATGGAAATGTGGCAGTATTTGATACGAATGCGCGGATGCCGGCGGAAAAGATTTCTTATGCACTGAATCAACGACTTCCAGATGATATTGTGGTGCAAAATTCCAGTGAAATACCGCAAGACTGGCACCCACGTCACTGCAACAGTCGAAAAACATATGAGTATCGCATTTTAAACCGCGAATTCCCAATGCCACAGAGACGTCTGGATACCTGGTTCGTTTATCGAAAACTGAATATTTCTGCAATGTGTGAGGCAGCAAAACAGTTCGAGGGAACGCATGATTTTAAAAGTTTCTGTTCTGTAAATACGGCAGTGGAAGATACAACTCGCACGATTTATTCTTGCAAGTTAAAACAGGATGGCGAATTACTGACGATTCGGATTACCGGAAGTGGTTTCCTTTATAATATGGTTCGGATCATTGCAGGAACGCTGTTTGATGTGGGAATCGGTAAGCTTGCGCCGGAGGACATTCCGGTGATATTAGAGAAAAAGAATCGGAAAGCGGCGGGACCGACTGCACCGGCGCATGGCTTGACTATGATTGGAATTGAGTATGAGATTCCACCGGAGAGTTTGATGGAATGACAGAGGTATAAGAAAATGAGTTAAAATAAGTACTGTGTGTATTTTACGAGACATGGACAGACATTCTGGAATGTGGAAGATAAAATCTGTGGTTCCACTGATATTGCATTGACGGAGTATGGACAAGAGCAGGCGATTGTACTTGGACAGAAGATTCTGAAAGAGGGGTTAGAGATTGACGAGATTTTGTATTCGCCATTAATACGTGCGGCGGATACTGCCAGACATATTTCTGAAATCACTGGAATTCCGGCAACAGAAGAACCGCGTCTGAAAGAACAGAATTTTGGAAAATACGAAGGTACTTCCCCGAGAAATGCACCGGAGTTTCAGAAAGCAAAAACGAATTTTATCTGCAGTTATGAGGGCGGCGAGACGATGCTGCATCTTTGCCAGAGAATTTACAATCTGCTGGATGATCTCAAGGAGCGGAACGATGGAAAGACATATCTGCTGGTGGCGCACAATGGAATTTCAAGAGTGATCGAATCTTATTTTCGTGATATGACTAACGAAGAGTTCGCAAAATTTGGAATTAAAAACTGTGAACTGAAAAAATATGAGTGGGCGGAATAAACGCTCAATTTCATGGAAAAACCCAGAAAAAATCGTTGACACAGGGAGTGCACTGTACTATAATATACAAGTCTGACAAAGAGTGTTTTTTGTGTGCAAAAAAGCATTTCATATATAGGCGGTCGGTTGGGACCCGACAGCAGGGCAGAGTTTTTGATGATTCTCCACAAGTCAGAGAAAACAAAACCCGGATAATGCAGACACATTATTCAAAATTAACAGGCAGGAAGCAGATGTGTCCGGACATTCACATTTGTGGAAGCCGCAAATTTATTCAAGGAGGAAAAATCAATGAATAACACATTCATGGCCAACCCGGACAAAGTTGAAAGAAAATGGTATGTAGTTGATGCTACAGGATATACATTAGGACGTTTATCTTCTGAAATCGCTAAGATTTTAAGAGGTAAAAACAAAGCTGTCTTCACACCGCACATCGATACAGGTGATTATGTAATCGTTGTAAACGCTGAGAAGATCAAAGTAACAGGTAAAAAATTAGATCAGAAGATTTACTATCATCACTCTGATTATGTAGGCGGAATGAAAGAGACTACATTAAAAGAGATGCTGGCTAAACATCCGGAGAGAGTTGTAGAGTACGCTGTGAAAGGCATGCTTCCGAAAGGACCTCTTGGACGTCAGATGTACAAAAAATTATTTGTATACGCTGGACCGGATCACAAACATGCAGCTCAGAAACCAGAAGTTCTGACATTTTAATCGGTGAAGGAGGTAAATAATCATGGCTAATACTAAATATTACGGAACAGGAAGAAGAAAAAAATCTATCGCAAGAGTTTACCTTGTACCGGGTACAGGTAAAATCACAATCAATAAAAGAGATATTGATGAGTATCTTGGACTTGAAACATTAAAAGTTATCGTTCGTCAGCCGTTAGTAGCTACAGAGAACGTTGATAAATTTGATGTACTGGTAAACGTTAAAGGTGGCGGTTACACAGGACAGGCTGGTGCTATCAGACATGGTATCGCACGTGCATTACTTACAGTAGACGCTGACTACAGACCAGTTCTGAAGAAAGCTGGATACTTAACACGTGACCCAAGAATGAAAGAGCGTAAAAAACCAGGTCTCAAATCTGCACGTCGCGCACCGCAGTTCTCAAAGAGATAATTTTCTCGGAAGAGATTTTTCAAAGGAATTTATATCCCGGAAGTATTTTGCTTCCGGGATTTTCTTCTATTTGGTCAAAATATGACCGAAAGTTCTTGCATTTATAATTCAGTCAATTAGATTTTGATAATTACTGACTGAATTCTATAAAATGTTTCAGTTTAGTCAAATGTAAAATTATAAAGTATTGACTGAAATCCAAATACAACTCAAATTAAGTCAAAACATAAAACCAAATATATTGATTGAAATTGAATAAATTATTAAATTTAGTCAATAGAACAGATAAAAAGCCAGACTTGAATTTAGAAAATTTTGAATTTAAGTCATTTGGAAGCATAGAGAAAATGACTCAAAATGATAAAAGTACTACTTTGGTCAATAATATAAAATAAGTGAAATGACCTAAATGCGAATAATCTTTTGTTGAGTCAATATAATGGAATAGGTAAGATAACTTAAAATATTAACAATTTTGAACGCAAAATAAGCATCCCCCCGCTTCAAGTGCGTAGAGCACTAAGCGGTGGGTAGGGGGATGCTTATGTCAGTGGGAGTTAAAAAGCTCCCACTGACAGGTCGCAAAGCGACTGCATTCATGAGCAAGTAGCAAAAGCGGATTGCGAATGTCCGCTTTACTTTTTTAAAGTACCTTTAGGATCGGTGCTCCCAATTGTTGGTATTGCAGGAATTATATATATGATCCTGAATATTTCCACAGATCCGGTGGAGCGCAATATGATCTGGCTGGTAATGGGAATTACCTTTGCGGTATTGGCTGTTTACTCCTTCTTCTGGATCAAGTTCAAGATGAAGATGCCAGTGTTCAAGAGTGTTCCGTTGGAAAAAGTTATGGCAATGGAAAACAGTATTTATTATACAATCCGAAAACGGCGGGGAATCTGGCGCTAAATTTCGCTTTTCCTTTTGAATAGATTCTGGTATGATAGCATGGTGTAAAAATTATGCTATCAAAAAAATTGAGTGAATCATAAAATAAAGGAGAACACATAGATAAATGAGTATTTTAAATGTAGAGCACCTGACGCATGGGTTTGGTGACCGTGCGATTTTTGAAGATGTATCCTTTCGTTTGCTGAAGGGCGAGCATATCGGCCTGATCGGTGCAAACGGCGAGGGAAAATCCACATTTATGAGTATTGTAACCGGACGCTTGATGCCGGATGAAGGAAAAGTCGAGTGGGCGAAAAATGTCCGTGCGGGCTATCTGGATCAGCATGCGGTGCTGGAAGAAGGAATGAGCATCGGTGATGTGCTGCGTTCTGCATTTGCTTGGCTGTTTGATATGGAAACAGAGATGAACCAGATGTTTGAGCAGATGGCGGATGCTACGCCGGAGGAGATGGAGCGTTTGCTAGAGGAGACCGGTACTTACCAGGAATTGCTGGAGCAGCATGATTTCTATATGATTGATGCAAAAGTGGATGAGGTTGCCCGTGCCTTAGGTCTGCTGGATCTTGGTCTGGATCGTGATGTTACAGATTTGAGTGGCGGTCAGAGAACAAAGGTTTTACTGGCAAAATTACTGCTTGAGAAACCAGATATTTTATTGTTGGACGAGCCGACAAATTATCTGGATGAAGAACATATTGCATGGCTGAAGCGTTATCTGCTGGATTATGAAAATGCATTTATTTTAATTTCTCATGATATTCCGTTCCTGAATGAAGTAGTAAATATTATTTACCATATGGAAAATCAGGAACTGAACCGTTATGTGGGAGATTATGAGCATTTCCAGGAAGTATATGAGATGAAAAAAGCTCAGCTTGAGGCAGCCTACCGCAGACAACAGCAGGAAATCAGTGAGTTAAAGGATTTTGTGGCAAGAAATAAAGCCAGAGTTTCTACCAGAAATATGGCAATGTCCCGTCAGAAAAAACTGGATAAAATGGATGTCATTGAACTGGCGGCAGAGCGTCCAAAGCCGGAATTTCATTTTCGGTATGGTCAGACGCCGGGGAAAATGCTGTTTGAGACACATGACCTGGTGATTGGCTATGATGAACCGTTGTCAAAACCGCTGAATTTTTCTATGGAACGCGGGCAGAAAATCGCACTGGTTGGTACAAACGGAATTGGAAAAACCACCTTGCTGAAGAGTATTCTTGGCATGATTCCACCCATTTCCGGTGAATGTGAATTGGGTGAAAAACTGCAGCTTGGTTATTTTGAACAGGAAGTAAGCCCGGATAATCGAAACAGCTGTATCGAAGAAATCTGGGAGGAGTTTCCATCATTTTCCCAGTATGAAGTGCGTTCTGCTCTGGCAAAATGCGGACTGACAACAAAGCATATTGAGAGCCAGGTACGTGTATTGAGCGGTGGGGAGCAGGCAAAAGTACGTCTGTGCAAATTACTGAACCGTGATACGAATTTCCTGCTTCTGGATGAGCCGACAAATCATTTAGATGTAGATGCAAAGGATGCGTTAAAGACTGCATTGCAGGAGTATCGCGGAAGTATTCTGCTGATCTGTCATGAGCCGGAATTTTATCAGGATGTGGTAGACGAGATCTGGAATATGAGCCAGTGGACTACCAAGTTATAGAATCTGCCGAATCCATCGGCACAGAATATATGTAAAATGAAGAAGAGATAAGTTCTTATTGAATGATTACAAGAATAAAAATGAGAAAAATACATCAATAAAAAGTAGTATATGCTAACTGAAATAATTGACAGAGTACCCCATAGGGGTATACAATAATGATGATTGAAAAGTAATCATTTGAGAAAGAAGGAATCGGTATGGTAAAGACTGTGTTAAAAATTGATGGTATGTCATGCAGTATGTGTGAAGCTCATATGAATGAAGTCATCCGTAATAATTTTAAAGTAAATAAAGTGTCTTCTTCTGCAAGTGCCGGAGAGACGGTCATTATCAGTGACGCAGAACTGGATATTCCATGGGTGAAAAAGCAGGTAAAAGATATCGGATATAAAGTATTATCGTACAAATCTGAGCCGTATGAGAAAAAAGAAAAGAAAAGTTTCTTCCATTTTGGAAAGAAATAATCAGGAATGTTTTTTGGGTGACAGCTCCAAGTATTGAATGAAATAATGAATGAAAGAAGTTCCCCCTGCTTATTGCATTAAGCGATAAGCAGGGGGCTTTGTTGTGCATTTTGTATATGTATAGGGTCGAGAATGTAAAAAAATTTCATGGCAGGATTTGTCGAACCATTGTATAATAATTCTATATGTAAAAATAAGCGTATGTGAGACTGACAGGTCGCAAAGCGACTGCGTTCATGAGCAAGTAGCGAAAGCGGATTGCGAATGTCCGCTTTACAGAAGAATAAGAAACAGAGTGTGGGGAAAATTATGACGAAAAAGCAAAGGGCACTTGAGATCATAGATCGTCTAAAAAAAGAATACCCCGATGCAGACTGTACGTTGGATTATGATCAGGCATGGAAACTTCTTGTGAGTGTTCGTCTGGCGGCGCAATGTACGGATGCCAGGGTAAATATGATTGTTCCGAAGTTATTTGAAAAATATCCAAATGCGGAAGCATTGGCTGATGCAGATGTGGCAGATATTGAGGAGATTGTCCGCCCTTGTGGACTTGGAAAAAGTAAGGCGCGAGACATCAGTGCCTGTATGAAAATGCTCAGGGATGAATTTGGAGGGAAAGTACCAAAAGATTTTAATGCTTTATTAAAGCTTCCGGGCGTTGGCAGGAAAAGTGCAAATCTGATCATGGGTGATGTGTTTGGCGAACCGGCGATTGTGACAGATACGCATTGTATCCGTCTGGTGAACCGCATGGGATTGGTAGATGGCATCAAGGATCCTAAAAAAGTAGAGATGGAATTATGGAAGATCATTCCACCGGAGGAAGGCAGTGATTTCTGCCATCGCCTGGTATGGCATGGAAGAGAAATCTGTACTGCACGGACACAGCCGTTTTGTGATAAATGTTGCTTAAATGATATATGTAAAAAACACATCTGATCCTGATGATAGCGTTTAGATGTGATAAGAATAAAATGATGCCTTATATTAGTGCAGACCATATTTGCAATAAGACAGGCAATGAAAAAATGTATGAGAAATTACTTTAAAATCGTTAAAAAAAGGAGAACATGAATGCTGGAGATCAAAGAGTATGTGAAGGCAGAAAGTCTGGAGCAGGCATATGCACTGAATCAGAAGCGAACCAATCAGATTATTGGTGGAATGCTTTGGATGAAAATGGGAGATCACAGGATACAGACAGCGATAGATTTGTCCGGTCTTGGCCTTGATACCATTGAAGAAGATGAAAAACAGTTTTCAATAGGATGTATGACATCCTTGCGTCAGTTAGAGCTACATGAAGGATTAAATCAGTGGAGCGATGGTGCTGTCCGTGAGAGTGTCCGTCATATTGTAGGAGTACAGTTTCGAAATCTTGCAACCGTTGGGGGAAGTTTGTTCGGACGGTTTGGTTTTTCAGATGTGCTGACCTGCTTTTTGGCAATGGACGCTTATGTAGAGTTGTATCATAATGGAATTATATCCCTGGCAGATTTTGTAACGCTTCCCCGTGATAATGATGTATTGATTCGTCTCATTGTAAAAAAAACACCGGGAAAATGCGTCTATCTGTCCCATCGAAATACAAAAACAGATTTTCCGGTATTAACATGTGCGGTCTGTCTGGATGAAAAAGAAATCAAAGTAGTAGTTGGAGCAAGACCACAAAAAGCGATGCTGCTGACAATTTCTGCTGAGCAGACAGAGGAGATCAGAAAAAATGGTGTGACTGCAGCTGCAAAGATTGCAGAAGAGCTTGCGGATCAGATTCCGACACAGGATAACATGCGGGCCAGTGCAGCATATCGGACACATCTTGCAAAGGTGCTGATCCGTCGTGCATTGCTGACAGTGACAGAGGAGGTGCAGTAACATGGTTGTGACAATTACATTAAATGGAAAAAAAGTGGAAGCACTTGTAGAACCAGATACATTACTTATTGACTTTGTGCGTGATCATGGTTGTTACAGTGTAAAACGTGGCTGTGAGACATCAAACTGTGGACTTTGTACTGTATTTGTGAATGATAAACCGGTACTTTCCTGCTCCATGCTGGCAGCACGGGTAAACGGATGTAAGGTAGATACCTTGGAAGGGCTTCAGAAAGAAGCGGAAGAATTTGGGGCATTTATTGCGGATCAGGGAGCAGAGCAGTGTGGTTTTTGCAATCCGGGAATGATCATGAATGCCATTGCATTATTCCGGGAAAATCAGGATCCTTCTGATGAAGAAATCAAAGAATACTTAGCAGGAAATCTCTGCAGATGTTCCGGATATGAGGGGCAGATGCGTGGAATCAAAGCTTTTCTGGAGTATAAAAAGAATGGAGGCAGTAGATGAAAGCAGTAAATCAGCCAATTCGAAAAAAAGATGCCATGGCGCTGGTGACAGGAAAACCGGTCTTTATGGACGATCTGGTTCCAAAGGACTGTCTGATCGTTAAATTACTGCGCAGCCCTCATGCAAATGCAATCATAAAAGAAATAAATAAGACAGCAGCAGAGAAAGTACCGGGTATCGAAGCTGTTTATACATGGGAAGATGTGCCTCAACAGCGTTTTACAACCGCAGGACAGACCTATCCGGAAGCGACTCCTTATGATCGTCTGATCCTGGATCAGCATGTGCGTTTTGTGGGTGATCCAGTGGCGATCATTGCGGGTGAGGATGAAGCCTGCGTGGAAAAAGCAATGCGTCTGATTAAAGTGAAATATGAAGTACTTCCGGCAATCTTGGATTTTCATGTGGCAAAAGATAATGAAATCCTGATTCATCCGGAGGATAACTGGAGATCGCTCTGTCCGGTTGGCGCGGACAATAAGCGGAATCTCTGCGCTACAGCCAGATCTGAAGAAGGCGATGTGGACGGTGTGATGGCAGAATGTGATACCATTGTGGAGCATACTTACCATACCGTTGCAGATCAGCAGGCGATGATGGAGACATTTCGTACCTATTGTTCTGTTGATACCTATGGCAGACTGAATATTTTCAGTTCCACACAGATCGTATTCCATGTGCGAAGAATTGTATCCAATGCCCTAGGTATTCCGAAATCTCAGATCCGCGTGTCAAAGCCGCGTGTGGGCGGTGGGTTTGGAGCAAAGCAGACTGCAGTTTCAGAAGTATATCCGGCATTTGTAACCTGGATGACAAAGAAACCGTCCAAAATCATTTTTACCAGAGAAGAATCTCAGATTGCTTCATCTCCACGTCATGAGATGGAAGTGCATGTAAAAGTAGGTGCAATGAAGGATGGAACCATCCGAGCCATTGATATGTATACACTGTCAAATACTGGTGCTTACGGAGAACATGGACCAACAACAGTAGGCTTGAGTGGACATAAATCTATTCCACTGTATGCAAAAGCTAAGGCATTCCGTTTTGATTATGATGTTGTATATACAAATGTAATGTCTGCCGGTGCATATCGTGGTTATGGTGCGACACAGGGACAATTTGCACTGGAGTCAGCTGTGAATGAGCTGGCGCAGAAGCTTGATATGGATCCAGTGAAACTGCGCGAGATAAATATGGTACGGGAAGGCGAAATCATGCCGGCTTATTATGGCGAGCCAAACAACAGCTGTGCATTAGATCGCTGTCTGAAACGTGCCGCAGATATGATAGGATGGAAAGAAAAATTCCCATGCAGGGATATGGGAAATGGAAAAGTACGAAGTGTTGGTATGGCTATGTCTATGCAGGGCTCAGGTATTTCCAATGTGGATGTAGGATCTGCAACGATTAAGCTGAACGAAGACGGAACATATCTGCTCTCCATCGCAGCGGCTGATATGGGAACCGGTTGTGATACGACACTGGCACAGGTAGCAGCAGAGTGTCTGAAATGTGATACAGACAAAATTGCAGTGTCTGGTGCGGATACGGATACTTCCCCTTACGATTCAGGCTCCTACGCTTCCAGTACCGCATACATCACTGGAAAAGCAGTGGAAAAAACGGCACTTCATCTAATCGAAGAAATCAGAGCGACCGCAGCACAGATGCTGGAGTGCGGAGTGGAAGATACCAGATTTGAAGGAGATCACGTAAGCTGTATTTCTACCGAAAAATCTGTGACGACAGCTGAAATTGGCGTACATTCCATGTGTGCAAACAATCAGGCACTTCAGGTAACGGAAAGTCATTATTCACCGACTTCACCGCCACCGTTTATGGTTGGAATGGCTGAAGTGGAAATTGATAAAGAAACTGGTGAGCTGGAGTTGATCGATTATGTGGCAGTGGTTGACTGTGGAACACCGTTGAACCCGAATCTGGCAAGAGTTCAGGTAGAAGGTGGGCTTGGTCAGGGAATAGGTATGGCTTTGTATGAGAATGTACAGTATACGCCAGCCGGTCGTATGATAAATAATTCCTTGATGCAGTATAAGATTCCGGCCCGTGTGGATTTATGCAAACTCCGTGTAGAATTTGAAAGCAGTTATGAACAGTCCGGTCCGTTTGGCGCAAAATCGATTGGAGAGATTGTTATCAACACACCTTCTCCGGCGCTTGCACATGCGGTTGCAAACGCAACAGGTATCTGGGTGCGTGAACTGCCGATCACACCAGAGAAAATTGCGATGGGTACACCGCAAGATTAGGGAAAAGAAGTAAAAATCAGTGTGTTTCTTTATAAAAAAGGAAAAGAATGTGAAAAAGACTGATAAAAATCACGTTCAGCACTACCAAAATGCCTTAAAACTTGGTACAATGAGTTTTAAGGCATTCTTTTACTTCTTCAAAGCAAAAGAATACTCCGTAAGGATTGCAGAACTGAACAGCGGAAAATATCAGCTTTGCAGATGTTCAGTTCGCAGCAAGATTTGCAGACAAATCTTGAATATATCAGAGAGGCAGGTGTGGAACATATGATGACCGTGTATAAAACGGACAATCGTGTCCTTCATGAAGTAGAAGAGATGGATCCGGGAGTCTGGATCATGATGACAAATCCAACTATGGAGGAGAGTCAGGAAGTCGCGGAAAAATATGATATCGATATGGTAGATGTCCGTGCCGCACTGGATGAGGAAGAAAGTTCCCGTATTGAACTTGAAGATGGTTATACATTAATTTTGGTAGATATTCCGGCGATGGAGATCCGTCATGAATCCAAAAACTATACGACAATCCCGCTTGGTATCCTTCTGACGCAGGAATGCATCATTACTGTATGCACTGAGGAGACACCAATCCTGCAGCATTTTATCGAGCGGAGAGTCCGCGAATTTTCTACAAAGAAAAAAATGCGTTTTGTATATCAGATTTTGTTCCGGACATCCGCAATGTACCAGAGTACACTGAGGATCATCGATAAAAAGAGAACTGACATTGAGGAAAATATCGGTGGAAATACCGAAGATGAAGATCTTGTAAATTTACATGAATTAGAATCCACGCTGGTATACTTTGCCACATCTTTAAGGGCAAATGGCGTCGTATTGGAACGTTTGTCCAGATACAAACGACTGGAGCAGTATCCGGAAGATACGGAATTATTGGATGATGTTATCATTGAGAACAAGCAGGCGATTGAGATGACAATGATCTACCGAGATATTATCAACGGTACCAGAGAGCTGGTATCATCTGTCATTAATAACCGGCTGAATAACGTTATGAAATATCTGACATCCATAACACTGGTTATGGCTATCCCGACAATCATTTCAGGTTTGTACGGAATGAACGTCAGTGGGAAATGGATGCCGCTGTCCGATACACCTTATGGTTTTGGAATTATATGTATCGGAACGCTTGTAATCTGTATTTTGATCCTGCTGATCTTGAGGAAGAAAAATATGTTGTAAAAGGTGCGGAAACATCTATTTTTCCTATTATTAAACTGGTATTTAACATCACAAAAAACGTCCGCTTTTTCAAAGAAAACGACATTGAGATAAGCCGTTGCTTATGAAATAATTATCACATCAAGATGATAATGATTTTCATAGGCAGCGGCTTTTTTGTTTGATAGGAAAAATACTTTTAAAATAAAAACCGCATTAAAACAGGAGGGGAAAATTAATGAAAAAGAAATTGTTTGATACTACCTTCGGAAAGCTGACGGTAGCCTATGTATTTTTGGACGTGATTCCACTGCTCCTGCTGAGCATTCTGTTTTTTTCCAGATTTACAGACAGTGTCAGAGAGACAATGATCCGCAACTATGCGCAGATCAACGGGTATTTTGCCAGAAATGTCGGTGACATTATAGAATCTGCGGATGAAGCAATGGATGAGCTGTATGAATACGAGACAGATCAGGGAGAAAGTCTGGCTGCAGTATTGAAAGATACGGAACGCAGTGATGGTGATCGGGCATTGGAAGTAGTAAATGCCCTGAATAGCGTTATGTCACAGAGTAAACATATTGCATCTACCCGTTTCGTGGATGCTTTTAAACAGATTTATAATGTGAGCCCAATGGAATATAAGAAATCTTTTCGGAAAGATTAGAAGTAACGATCGCGAAATATAATGAAAAGAAAAACGATATCACAGACACGGACAATTTTCTATCTGCGCTGCGCCCTGATATTCGCCTTCTTCCGTGAACTCACACGTAAAACCGGCGTGCTCAGACACACTCACGGAGGCGAAGCTATGCTCGCTTTGATGACGAAAATTGCCCTATCGTCTGTTGATATCGTTAGTTTCCTGTACGGGAAATGTGTTATTTGGATTCCCAGCGACCAGAGGCTCCACAAGGAAGTACCAGTCCGTTGGAAGATACGGGAAGTCCGATTTCATCAGCCGTTACGATGCCGTTGTATTTCTTCATGACAGTTCCAAGCATGTAAGCCAGTACCGCAGGCTGAAGTCCTGTCGTATAGGAGTTGATCAGGAAAAACAGCGGATCATCGGAGAGGATCTGTGTACACAGTTTAACCAGCGGGTAAACAGATTCTTCAATTTTCCAGATTTCGCCTTTCGGACCTCTGCCATAAGATGGTGGATCCATGATAATAGCGTCATAATGATTGCCACGGCGGATTTCACGCTCTACAAATTTAACGCAGTCATCTACCAGCCAGCGGATCGGCTTGTCGCTGAGCCCGGAAGATGCAGCATTTTCCTTTGCCCACTGAACCATTCCTTTGGAAGCATCCACATGTGTGACCTGTGCGCCGGCAGCGGCAGCGGCAAGGGTTGCACCACCGGTATAGGCAAATAGGTTTAATACTTTGATTGGCCGGCCCGCTTTGCGAATCTTGTCACCGAACCAGTCCCAGTTTGCAGCCTGTTCCGGGAATAATCCTGTATGCTTGAAGCTAAATGGTTTTAAGTTGAAGGTCAGATCATTATAATGAATGGTCCACTGTTCCGGCAGATCGAAAAATTCCCATTCACCACCGCCTTTTTTACTTCTGTGATAATGAGCATTATGTTTGTGCCATCCTTTTTCTACCTTTGGTGTATCCCAGATGACCTGCGGGTCCGGACGAACGAGGAGGTATTTTCCCCATCGCTCCAGTTTCTCACCCTGGGAACAATCAATCACCTGATAATCTTTCCAGTTTTTTGCTATCCACATTGTCTATTTTCCTCTACTTTCGCATGATATGAATTCTGTTTCTACCTATTATAATGCTATACTTGTGTACTTTGTGCAAATGATGCGCACTCGCACGAAGATGTAGATTGTCGCAAGCGACCACGGTCGGTGCGAGAATGTGCTTTAGCACATTCTTTTTTATATAACTTATAACTGTATGTCTCTATGATTATAGATGCTTCCAGGTCTTTCGTCAAGAAACTATAAATGAGAATAGTGCCTAATGTATTTAGCAATCAATTTACTTCGGTCGCGAAGACTCTCACTTCCTGCAAGTGGTGAGTAATAACAAGTCTTTCTCAGTGGGAGAAGAATAGTATGGCGGCGAAGGAGAGAAACATGCGACACAGACGGTAGGATAATTTTCGTCGGTGGAGCGAGCATAGCCCGCCTCCGGGAGTGTGTTTGAGACGACAGCTGGTTTTGCTGGAGGCGAGTTCGCGGGAGGAGGCGGAGATAAGCGGCGCAGCGGAAACAGAAAATTGTCCGTGTCTGG
>CAKREL010000015.1 GCA_934317205.1 uncultured Eubacterium sp. | reverse complement strand
CTTGATATATTTTTGATTTCACTATTCCTTTTTTGTGAAAAAATGGGTATAATAAGTCATATATGAAAATATGGGCAAGACTGCATTTTAATATTTACGATATATCTATGGATTTTAATGCAGCGAAATTGCCTGAAAATAAAAACGTGGAGGAACAAGTATGAGAGGTCAGTTTGAAAATTCTCTTGGAACTGTTAGTATAGATTCGGAAGTAGTAGCAACCTATGCCGGTTCTGTGGCCGTAGAATGTTTTGGTATCGTAGGGATGGCAGCTGTCAATATGAAAGATGGTCTTGTAAAATTGTTGAAAAAGGATTATCTTCATCATGGTATCTCTGTAAAGATTGAAGAGAATAACCAGATCACATTAGATTTCCATGTGATCATATCATACGGTGTAAGTATTTCTACCGTGTCTGATAATCTGATTTCCACAGTAAAATATAAAGTGGAAGAATTTACCGGTATGAAGATTGAAAAAATCAATATCTTCGTAGAAGGTGTCAGAGTCATTGATTAAGGAGGAATTGAGTGTGGATATACAGACAATAGATGCAGCGCTTTTGTCAAAAATGTTTTTAGCAGGAGCGAAGAATCTGGAAGCAAAGAAAGAGTGGATCAACGAGCTGAACGTGTTCCCGGTTCCGGATGGTGATACCGGTACAAATATGAGCATGACGATCATTTCAGCAGCAAAGGAAGTTGCTGCTGTAGAAAAACCGGTAATGAAAGATCTTGCAAAAGCGATTTCATCTGGTTCACTGCGTGGAGCACGAGGAAACTCAGGTGTTATCCTGTCTCAGCTGTTCCGTGGATTTACAAAGACTATCAAGCATTATGATGAGATTGATAAAATTGTTCTTTGCGAATCATTCCAGAAAGCATGTGAGACTGCATACAAAGCAGTTATGAAACCAAAGGAAGGAACAATCCTTACCGTTGCAAAAGGAGCGGCAGAGAAAGCATTGGAGCTTTCCTGTGATGACAATTACAATATGGAGCAGTATATCGCCGCAATCATTGCAGAAGCAGAGCGTGTGCTGGCTCTGACACCAGAAATGCTTCCAGTATTAAAGCAGGCAGGTGTTGTGGATTCCGGCGGACAGGGACTGGTTGAAGTTCTGAAAGGTGCTCAGGATGCATTTCTTGGCAAAGAAATTGATTATACTATTGAAGCCGCTTCGACATCTTCCGGTGTTGTTAAAATCTCCGCACAGACAGAAGCAGAGATCAAATTTGGTTACTGTACCGAGTTTATCATTGTATTAAATAAACCACTGACAGAGGCAGAAGAAGACGAGTATCGTGCATTTCTGCAGTCTATGGGTGATTCTATTGTACTGGTGGCTGATGAGGAAATCGTAAAGACACATGTACATACCAATGATCCGGGACTGGTATTACAAAAAGCACTGACATTTGGTTCCTTAAGCCGTATCAAAATCGATAACATGCGTGAAGAGCATCAGGAAAAACTGATCAAAGACGCAGAAAAACTTGCAAAAGAGCAGGAAAAGAAAGCGGAAGGAAAAGCAAAAGCAGCTATAGGTCCGAAAAAAGACATGGGATTTATCGCAGTTTCTATTGGTGAGGGTGTCAATGAAGTATTTAACGGACTTGGTGTGGACTATTTGATTGAAGGTGGACAGACCATGAACCCGAGTACTGAGGATATGCTGAATGCCATCGAGCATGTAAATGCAGACCATATCTTTATCTTCCCGAATAATAAAAACATTATTCTGGCAGCTAATCAGGCAGCTATGCTTGTGGAAGATAAAGACATCATTGTCATTCCGACAAAGACGATCCCGCAGGGAATTTCTGCTATGATTAATTTTATTCCGGAGCAGTCCCCGGAGGAAAATAAAGACAATATGCTGGAAGCAATCGCAGCTGTAAAAACCGGACAGGTTACTTACGCAGTTCGTGATACAGTGATCGATGATAAAGAGATCAAAGAGGGCGACTACATGGGAATTGGTGACTCTTCTATCCTTTCAGTTGGTGCAGACCGTGAGGATGTTACCAAAGATATGGTTGCTCAGATGATTGACGAAGAATCTTCCTTTATTTGCATTTATTATGGAGAGGAAGTGCTTCCGGAAGCTGTCAATGCATTACAGAAATACTTCGAGGAGACTTATCCGGATTGCGAAGTAGAAGTACAATTTGGCGGTCAGCCAATCTACTATTACGTTATATCTGTAGAGTAAGGAGTTTGTATGAATCTTAATTCCCCTGTTCGTGAAATCAAAGGGATCGGGGTGAAAACAGAACAGTTATTTCAACAGTTAGGAGTATACACCGTCGGTGATATACTCCTATATTTTCCCCGTGATTATGAAAAATATCCGGACCTGTGTGATGTGGATCAGTTGGTGGAGGGCAGAAAAAATGCCCTGTATGTCTGCGTGAAAAAGACACCTATAGTCAATACACATTCACGCCAGCAGGTAGCATTGCTCGATGTAAAAGGTGAGAATAAGAATTTGCGTCTGATCTGGTTTAGAAGCCCGTATATCCGTTCTCTGATCCGTCCGGGCGAATGGTATGTGTTTTATGGAAAAGTCAGCCAGAAGGATGATCGTTTTACCATGGAGCAGCCACAGATCTTCAATCTTGGACAGTATGAGATACTGCAAAAGACGTTGCAGCCACATTACAGTCTGACAAAAGGAGTTTCTAATAACCTGCTTATAAAAACAGTGCATGCGGCTATGGGAGAAATCCCGCTGGAGATGGAATATCTGCCAGAGGATATCCGTATCCGCAATCATCTGAGTGAGTACAATTTCGCCTTGAAAAATATGCATTTTCCGGAAAATGAGCAAAACTGTATCATTGCCCGAAATCGTTTTGTATTTGATGAGTTTTTCTTCTTTTTGCTTAGTATGCAGTTGTCGAAAGAAAATACACAAAAGTTGAAAAATGAGTTTACATTTGCACAAGATTGCTTTGTGGAAGAGTTGATGAACAATCTGCCTTATGAACTGACAGGCGCGCAGAAGCGGGCAGTGGCACAAATTCGTTCTGACCTGCGGGAACCATACATTATGCAACGACTAGTGCAGGGAGATGTTGGATCCGGTAAAACAATCGTTGCTTTTCTGGCAATGCTCGAAGTGGCACACAACGGCTATCAGGCAGCCATCATGGCGCCTACAGAAGTACTGGCGCAGCAACATTATGAAAAGTTGATACAGTTTCTAGAGGCAAACAGAATTGATATCCCGGTGGTGCTGTTGACGGGATCCATGGGCGTGAAATCTCGCCGTGCAGCCTATACAGTACTGGAATCAGAGCAGCCTGCTTTAATTGTAGGAACTCACGCACTTATTCAGGAAAAAGTGCAGTATCGAAATTTAGCATTAGTTATTACTGATGAGCAGCATCGTTTTGGTGTGAAACAAAGAGAGACATTTTCTTTGAAAGGATCACATCCACATATTCTTGTTATGAGTGCGACACCGATTCCGCGAACATTGGCGATCATATTATACGGAGATTTAGATATTTCTGTTATTGATGAAGTTCCGGCAAAGCGCTTGCCGATTAAAAACTGCGTGGTTAATACGTCATACCGTAAGACTGCATACAAATTCATGGAAAAAGAGATCCGTGCCGGACATCAGGTATATGTTATCTGCCCGTTGGTTGAGGAAAGCGAATTGATGGAAGGTGAAAATGTTCTGGATTATGCAGCACAGCTGCAGTCAATCTTTCCATCCGATATCAAAGTTGGTATGTTGCACGGAAAAATGAAACCAGAAGAAAAAAACAGTGTAATGCAGGAATTTCAGGAGAATAAAATTCAGATTTTGGTATCTACGACAGTAGTTGAAGTAGGAGTGGATGTGCCAAATGCTACCGTTATGATGATTGAAAATGCGGAGCGCTTTGGACTGGCACAGCTTCATCAGCTGCGTGGACGTGTCGGACGTGGCGATGCACAGTCTTATTGTATATTAATGCAAGGAAAGGAAGAGCAGACAAAGAATAAACGTCTGGAGATTTTGAATAAATCCAATGATGGTTTTTTTATTGCCGGGGAAGATTTGAAACTGCGTGGCCCGGGAGATTTCTTTGGCATCCGTCAGAGTGGAGATTATCAGTTTCAGCTGGCAGACGTGTTCCAAGATGCAGATGTGCTGAGTAAGGCATCTTATGAGGTGTCAGTGCTCATGAAAGAGGATCCGCATCTGGAGAAGGAAGAACATCAGAGATTACTGGTGCGACTGCGCCAGTATGCAGGAAATCAGTTTTCACTGCTAAATTTGTAAGAGAAAATGTAAAGAAATCATTTTAGAATCATTGTATTCTACACTACAAAGCCGATCAGGATTGTGAAAATCCTCATCGGCTTTTCTTTTAATGTGTTTTACGGTTAATATACTCGGTTTTATATTTTGAATAAATGATCTTTTGGCTGCTATATAGTCCATAGTATCCTGACAACATGTAACTTAGTGCAATCGCAATCAAAAAATATGGCATTCCTTTAAAGCCAAACAATTCAAAGCAAATCAGCAGAGATGTGATTGGACTGTTTGTAACTCCGCAGAACACTGCGCCCATGCCAACAGCGGCGCACAGCGGAACGGAGCATCCGACAATGGTTGCGAAAAAGGTTCCGAAAGTTGCACCGATAAAAAGGGTTGGTACAATCTCACCGCCTTTGTAACCAGCGCCCAGTGTGGCGGCGGTGAAAATTATTTTCAGCAGAAAGGCAAGCGGAAAGACAGCTTTTCCTTCCATACAACTGGCAATGATACTCATACCGGTTCCATTATAAGTCTGATCACCAACCAGCAGGGTAAGTACAATGACGATGCATCCGCCGACAACAACCCGCAGATACGGATTTTTGAAAAATCGTTTGTACAGGCGTTCGGCATTGTGAAGGATTGTGCAAAATAAGATGCTTACTACAGCACATAGCACCGCAAAAATGCCAATGATAACTGCTGTTTTTGGCGTGAATGTCGGAATGCTGTGAATTGGAAAAATTTCTGGTGTAATGCCACAGACAGTGGCTACCCCATGTGCAGTCAATGAAGCAATAACACATGGAAGTAAGGCAGAATAGTGCATGATGCCGACACTAACGACTTCCATGGAAAAAATAGCTGCAGCAAGTGGTGTGCCAAACAGTGCAGAGAACGCGGCACTCATACCACACATAATCATAATATGCTGGTCTTTTTCATCAAAGTGGAATAGTTTCCCCATGGAATTTCCAATGCTGCCACCAAGTTGCAGGGCAGCACCTTCACGCCCTGCAGAACCTCCAAATAAGTGGGTCAGAAGTGTGGCAATAAAAATCAGTGGTGCCATACGCAGGGGAATATTCTCATTGGAATGAATTGCAGAAAGTACAAGATTCGTTCCGGTATCTTTTTCATCATGTAATAGGTGATACAGCCCAACAATGGCTGCACCGGAAGCTGGCAGAAAAAAAATCAGCCATGGATGGTGTAATCGGGTGTTTGTTACAAATTGCATGCCAAAATAAAAAGCTGTTCCAACAAATCCTAGAGTAATTCCGGTAAGTACAGCGAAGACGATGGCCCGGAGGGATGAAACAAGGTGTGAACCACCTCTTTTTAATACATTTATATAAGATTTAAACATGGCTTTTTCTCCTACTGTGATAATTTGTATATTCTTAAGTTGCTTTGGAAAATTGAAGGGAAAATGATAACTATGAAAGATTGTTTTCACATGTCTAAAAACAAGTTTTCTTATTTTCCTGACATTGCAAGAATATCTAAAATGTTTTATACTTTATATATTATAGAGAAATCGGGAAAAAAGCAATGAGAATTCAAGCCGAATGCATGTACGATTTTTAAACTCCAGGGAAGCAGGTTGCACGAATGAAAAGAAAGTTGCAGGATATTATAAAGGAAAAATTTGATTACAGTGGGACATCTCTGCTGTTGCCGGATATGAATTTGAAATTTACAGCTGCAGAGAATGAAGTATTTGAAGGAACCTTTGCATTCCACAGCAGCAGTGAACAGGAAATACGCGGAATTGTGTCCTGTGAAAACCCGCATATTACTTGTGAAACGACAGAATTTCATGGGACAGAAATCCAGATCCGGTTTCAGTATTATGCAGATGTGATGACAGAAGGAATGACAGACCGTGGAATTTTTGTCATTACAAGTAATGTGGGAGAATACCAGCTGCCGTTTCGTGCAGATATTTCCCGTCATTATCTGTCTTCTTCCATTGGAAAGATTAAAACACTAAATGATTTTACTAATCTGTGTAAATTAAATTGGGATGAGGCTTTGCAAATTTTCAAATCGCCACATTTTGTGAATGTGTTGCATCATGATACTGGATTTCAGAAAAATTTATATCGCGGGCTGACACAGCATGGACGTGGAGCGCATGAGATGGAGGAATTCCTGATCGGTTGCGGGAAAAAGAAGCGAAGCTGTATTCAGGTGGCACGACCAGTGCGAGAATATAAAGCTAGTATGAAAGTCCAGACAGATTTTCTGGATATTGAAAAAAGTGAATGGGGTTATATCTTAGTGGAAGTATCCTGTGATGCAGATTTTATCCGGTTAGAGAAACAGCAAATCCGAAACTATGATTTTATTGGAAAACATGCGGAGTTGCCTTATCAGATTTTACCCGGAAAGCTTCACAGTGGAAAGAATTTTGCGAAGATTACGTTAAAAACGGCTTTTCAGACAGTGGAGGCTGAAATTACTGTGACGGCTTCAGAAATGAAAGAGAAATCAAAAAATTGGAAAAATCATAAAATCCGTGCACAGATGGAGCAACTGTATCTGGATTATTGTTGTGAAAAGATTGAAAAAGACAGATGGCGTGCGGATATGGAGCAACTTCTTGAGCAGGCAGAAATGTTGGATGAAAAGAACGAATGGTTGCTGCTGTATCGAATGTATGTGGCAATTTTTTGTGATCGAAAAGAAGAGGCAGAGATCCTTTCAAAAAAAGTTGCACGCATGATTCAGAATCAGCGGACTCCGCTCAGTGCATTTTATCTGTATCTAACAACTATTGGTGAGACAACTGTTTATACAAGAGATGTAGCAAAACGAGTCCGGGAGATTTATTTGAAATATCCATTTCATCCAGTGCTTGTTTGGATCTTGCTTCAGATTGATGAGGCATTGTTGCGAAATCCGGAACGAAAATATCAATGGATCCGTAAATTTATGATGACTGGAAATGCAAGCCCCATTTTTTATGATGAAGCAGCCAGATTACTGGATAATCATCCAGAATTATTGTTTAAATTTGAAACCTTTGAACGGCGTCTGCTTTTCTGGATGCTGAAAAATGGAAGGCTAACGGCGAATATTGGAAATCGTTTGTTTACGTTGGCACAGTCTCAGAAGACTTTTGATGCAGTATATTTTCAGTTATTATGTCGCAGTTATCGGCTGAAAGCTGACAATAATGCAGTGAAGATCATTTGTACCTATCTGATTAAATGTAATCGATATGGAATGGTATATTTTCCATGGTTTCAGAAAGGTGTGGCCCAGCATCTGAAAGTTGCCGGATTGTATGAGGCCTACATGCTTTCCTGGAGTAAAACTGATGGTATGTTACCGGACGAGATTTTGCGATATTTTTCCAGAAACAATTCTCTTCCGGCCAGAAGAAAGGCAATGCTGTTTGCTTATTTGGTGAGAAATCGCAGCCGTCTTGGAAACAGTTGGGATTCGTATCTGGTTTTGCTGCGTAATTTTGCAAAACAGGAATTGTCGCTGGGACATATGAATGAAGATCTGGCAATTATTTATGAAGAAGTGAAAAGGCAGTCTGCGCGGACAGATTGGGAACAGTGGCGAGGACAGGCAGAAAACAGCTATCGTGTGAGAGTGCTAAATGCAGAAATGACCGGGATTCATGTTTTACAAGATGGAATCAAACAAATCCAAAAGGTGCCGGTATATGAGAATGGTACATATATCAATTTGACAACTAAACCATTTGTAATTTTATATGAAAGTGCTTCCGGCATGCTCTACACGGCAAAAGACCAGTTTCATCTAAAGAAAATGATGTCTGGAAATCATGTTTATCAGAACCAACTGAAAGAAACATCTTCTGGGCAGAATGGCTCAACCGGAATGGTGCCGTTATCCTTGCAGGAACGTCTGGAACGTTTTGCAGCACCAATATCGGAACTGGCTGAGTACATCAAAAAGGCAAAAGAACAGGAACTTGATGTGACACAGCAACAAGAAAAATTAATGTTGTATATGCTTTTTACTGGCAAATTTGTATCAGGACATGAAAAAATATATGAGGAACTATTACAGCAGGATACGGATGAACTGATTTTACAATCTTATGCAGTCTGGTTTTCCTGGCTTTATATGCGAAAGGAAGCAGAATTTCCGAAGGCTGCCAGAACGTATATAGGAACATGGCTGACGCGAAAAACTTGCAGACAGAATGTGTGTGCAGCAGCGTTTTTGAAAGCTTATGCAGAAGATTTTAACAGTGAATATGCACAGCAGGCAGAGCAGATATTGAAAGCATTTATATTTAGGAACAGCTTTTTTGATTTTTATAATACGTTGCCGGAGAAGTTACAACGAAAATACTTACTGCATAGTTCCACAACAATTCAGTATATCGGGACACCTGGACAGAATCTTCATGTTTTGCGCCCAAAACTACCGGAAGGGTACAGAATGGCCGGAATAGCAAAAGAGGTTCTTCCAGGAGTATATACATATACATGCAGGGATTTGCTGCGGCTGCCGGAAACATATGAGATACAGACTGCAGATGGTCACTATGTTGAGGCAGGAGTATTAGAACCGACTGACTATGAGAAATGGCAGGATACCCGGTTTGGAAAACTTGGAATTCTTGCAGGTCAGCGTGAGCCACAACTTGATTATCAGTATGCGGAATTGACAGATCTGACAGATGTATTATTTCAGTCCATAGAGGAGTAATAACGTGGAAGAAGCTAAAATATATATTGGAATTGACCTGACAGAAAAACAGGCGATGGTTAGTCTGTTTGGGTCAGGAATGAAAGAACCGGAAACTATTGCAGTGGGCGGAGAGGGACGATATGGAATTCCACTGGCCATATATCTGTCTGGTACAGGAAAAACATTTTATGGCGAAGAAGCACTGCGCAGACGGGAAAATCCAAAGGGAGAGTTTTTTACAGATCTCTATCAAAAAGCATTAGAAGAGTTTAACGAAGATAGTAAGTTTTATCAGGGCTTGTTACGTCAGTTTCTGCAGCGTCTGATTCAATTGAAGAATCGTTATGGATCGGCGTTCAATGAAAAGAAAATTATCCTGGGTATTACGGTTCCGGAGATTAATGACGACGTGGTACGATTGTTTACTTGGATCCGGATGGAATTGGAGATGGAGGAAGAAGAGTTTTTTCTTATGGATCATGCAGAAAGCTTTTTTGCACATACTTATCATCAGGAAAATATGCTGTGGCAACATGAGGTAGTATTATTTGATTTTACAGAGCAGGATGTTTTTTTCTATCTGCTGCATCGACGGGGCGGCAAAAGTCTGCAGATGGTAACGGCAGAGAAGAAACAGTGGGATGTGCCGGAGTATGTTATCCCAAATTCCCAGGTGCGAGATGAGTTTTTTGCAAATATCATTCGGGAAGCCTTTGCAAACCATATGATTTCAGCAGTTTATTTTGTTGGAAATGGATTTTTTGGTAGCTGGTTGAAGGAATCACTACGGGTGCTCGGAACAAATAAAAGAGTATTTCTTGGGCAAAATCTGTTTACGAAGGGTGCCTGTTATGCGGCTTACCGTTACAGTGACAGTGCAGATTGGGGATTTTTCTACCAGTGTGATTATAAGATGCAGGGCGAAATCTTTTTGCATATACAGAAAGAAGGAGCGCCAGCGCTTCTTCGATTATTGGAAGCGGGGAAGAACTGGTATTATAACACACCGGTCTATGAATTCTTGTATGATGGAACACCGGAACTTGTTTTTGAAATCGGCACGATTGGACAGAACAATCATCGCAGGCAAGTATTTAAACTGACGGATTTGCCACAGCGTCCCGATAAAACAATCCGCCTTCGCATTCAGGCAGTAGCGCAGAATGGAAAACAGGCGAAAGTTAATATCTCAGATACTGGTTTTGGTGCCTTTTTTGAATCTACAGGAAAGAAATGGTCGGTACCAGTGTCTTTTGAAATAAAAAACGGAAAGCATGGATGGTGTTGAGCGTAGGTGCACAGTAGGAATGGAGAGGATAGACAAATGGGTGCTTTAAAATTATGTACATACAAAAAGGCGGAATTTCCATTGTATCTGGAGATGTTGTCAATGAATGTCGAGACGATGGAAGAATTGTGCTATGCCATAGAATCTAATTTGTTTTTGCTGGATGAAAGCTGGATGAATAAGGAATTATTTCTCTGGCTGCAGGACGCACTCGATGCAAAGGAACTTGCAGCACAGATACAGCATCTGTATCACAGAAAAAAAGATGTATATGCTTGTGCGGAATTGATTTTTGCATCATCGGGATATTATTCCGGGGACGAATTGAAACAATTGGAACAAGTGATTGAACGAATTCGTGGAAAAAATCAGATGGAACGCAGAAAAATGAGGGCAGATTTTTTTCTTGCAAAAAAACGTTATCGTTATGCAGCATATGGTTATCTCGAATTATTGCAGACAGAATTCACGGCTCAGATGACAGAGGAGTTACAGGGGCATATTATGCACAACCTGGGAGTAGTGTATGCAAGATTATTTTTATTTCCGGAAGCAGCAAAGATGTTTTCTGCGGCTTATCAAAAATCCCGGGAAGAACGTTCAAAACTCTGTTACCTGTATGCCATGAACTATATCAATGAGGATGAGTTGATGGAAGATGTAGCACCAGAAATTCATTTTGGTACAATGAAGGAAGCATTTTCGCATTTTTCGAATGTATCTGATCAGGAACAGTATTATCGTGAGCGTAAAAAGATTTCAGATGCGAGTCATGCTTTTAACTGGAAGAGCCGCGAAGAGGAAATCCGTACTCGGTGGATTCACGAATACGAGGAAATGTATTCGTGAAAAATCTTTACGAATGCCATCTGTAGTGGTATAATATCGTGCGGATGGTATTCCGAAAGGAAACGATACCTTGTATTTATTATTTTGAAACGGAGCTTGTATTGCAGAGTGCAAACGAGACTCACTGTCCCGCCATCTAGAGAATGGAGGGATGCTTATGAATATTGGATTTATTGGCGCAGGAAAAGTAGGCTTTTCATTGGGAAAATATCTAACCGAGCGCAATGTCAGGGTGACAGGATATTACAGTCGTAATTCGCAGTCATCCCGAGAGGCAGCAGATTTTACAAATACCAGACAGTACCTGAATTTGAGACATCTGGTAGAGGACAGTGATGTCCTTTTTGTGGCAATTCCGGATTCGGCAATTGCCCAAATGTGGGAACAGTTAAAAATGCTTCCGATTCAGAATAAGATTATAAGTCATTTCAGCGGTTCATTAAGTTCCGCTGTCTTTTCGGATATTGAGCGTTATCACGCTTATGGATATTCTATCCATCCGTTATTCGCCATCAATGATAAGTATGAATCATACAAAGTGATCTCACAGGCATTTTTTACGATTGAAGGAGATCCGAAATATCTGAACTGGTTTGTACGGCTTTTTGAAAGCTTTGGAAATCCAGTGGAAGTTATTTCAAAAGAAGATAAAGTACGTTATCATGCGGCTGCAGCCATGGTCAGCAATTTGTATGTAGGGCTGGCAAATATGTGTGAGGAAATGCTGCGAAATTGTGGCTTTTCTGCTGCAAATGCACATCGGGCATTATCGCCGTTGATGTTAGGAAATACGGAGAATATCATCCAGTATGGTACAATTGGAGCCTTAACAGGTCCAATTGAGCGAAATGATTTGTCTACGGTTATGGATCATCTGAACAGCTTATCCACACAGGAGCAAAAGATCTATCAGGATTTGTCAGAAGAAGTTCTGAAAGTTGCAAAGATGAAACATCCGGAGCGAGATTATTCTGAGATGGAAAGGATTATGAAGGTATGAAGACAACAGTTTCTACGTTAAAAAAGCAGAAAGAGAACGGGGATAAGATCACGATGCTTACCTGCTATGATTATTCTATGGCAAAACTCATGGATGAAGCAGGAATTGAGATTTTACTGATCGGAGATTCTCTTGGAAATACTATGCTGGGTTATGACACAACGTTACCAGTTACGATGGAAGATATGATCGCCCATACCGCGGCGGTCAGCAGAGGTGCAAAAAATGCCTTTGTTTTGGCAGATATGCCATTTATGTCCTATCAGACATCTGTTTATGATGCTGTAGTGAATGCTGGACGCCTGATGAAAGAAGGACATGCGCATGGAGTGAAGCTGGAAGGCGGAGCCAGAGTTTGCCCGCAAATTGAAGCTATTGTGGCAGCAGATATCCCGGTATGTGCACACATCGGATTGACACCGCAGTCTATCAATGCATTTGGTGGCTTTAAGGTACAGGGCAAAAGCGAGGAGGCAGCCCGTCAGTTGGTAGAGGATGCGAAGAAAGTTGAGGCAGCAGGTGCATCCATGCTTGTAATGGAATGTGTTCCGGCAAAACTTGCTGAAGTGATCTCAAAAACGGTTTCTATACCGACTATTGGAATCGGAGCAGGTTCAGGTTGTGACGGACAGGTTCTTGTAAACCAGGATATGCTTGGTATGTTTTCCGATTTCACACCAAAGTTTGTGAAACGTTTCGCAAATGTTGGAGAGATCATGAAGCAGGCTTTTGCAGATTATTCTGCAGAAGTAAAAGCGGGTACTTTCCCGGCACAGGAACATACATATGCGATTTCAGATGAGGTTATTGAAAAATTATATTAGATGTGAGAAACTTCACATCTCCCAGCAGGGATGCTGATTGCATTCTTGAAAAATTAAGTATAGAGGAGAATACAAATGCAAGTTGTATCAACAGTAAAAGAAGTAAGAGATATTATAGCTGGATGGAGAAAAGAAGGACAGACCGTCGGATTTGTACCGACCATGGGATATCTTCATGAAGGGCATGGCAGTCTGATCAGTAAAGCTGTAGAGCAGAATGATAAAGCAGTTGTCAGCATTTTTGTTAATCCAATGCAGTTTGGACCGACAGAGGATTTGGAGAGCTATCCGAGAGATTTAGAAAAAGACAGCAGATTCTGTGAGAGCCTTGGCGCAGATTTAATCTTCCATCCAGAACCGGAAGAAATGTATCATGATGGATTTAGCACTTTTGTGGACATGACAGTTCTGACAGAGGAGCTCTGTGGATTGAGCCGTCCGGTTCATTTCCGCGGTGTTTGTACTGTAGTCAGTAAATTATTTAATATTGTTCAGCCGGATCGTGCATATTTTGGGCAGAAAGATGCACAGCAGCTGGCAGTTATCAAACATATGGTAGATGACCTGAATATGAATGTAGAGGTTATTGGATGCCCGATCATTCGTGAGGAAGACGGACTGGCAAAGAGTTCCAGAAATACCTATTTGTCAGAAGAAGAGCGAAAAGCAGCACTTATTTTAAGCAAAACTATCTTCATGGGCCAGAAAATGGTTGAAGAAGGTGAGACAGATGCGGTAAAATTAGTAGAAGCGATGAAAAAGAACATTGAGACAGAGCCACTGGCAAAAATTGATTATGTCAAAGCCGTTGATGGTCTGACAATGCAGCAGGTAACTGAACTGAAGAGTCCGGCACTGGTTGCTATGGCAGTGTACATTGGAAAAACACGTCTTATCGATAATTTCATGATTTAATGAGCGCAAGAGAGCCATAGGGAGCTTGCTCACTATTGGCGAACGGCGAAATTATTGAGTGATGAAATCACGATATAACAATACTTGCAATAGATAAGTAATTTTGCCTGCAAGCAGTCAAATTACTTACCTGTTTGCCGGAATTATTTGTAAAAGTAGAGAGGAAAAAGTTTTTATGACCCTTCAGATGTTAAAAGGAAAAATTCACCGTGCAACTGTGGTACAGGCTGCACTTGATTATGTAGGAAGTATCACAATTGATGAAGATCTTCTGGATGCTGCAGGTATTCTTGAATATGAGAAAGTTCAGATCGTTGATGTCAATAATGGTGCTCGTTTTGAGACATATACTATTGCCGGAGAACGTGGAAGCGGAATGATCTGCTTAAACGGTGCAGCAGCGCGCTGTGCCTCCGTCAAAGATAAAGTTATCATTATGTCTTATGCGGATATGACGCCGGAAGAAGCAAAAACACACAAACCGTCAGTTGTTTTTGTGGACGAGATTAATCGAATTGACCGTGTTACCAATTATGAGAAACACGGCCAGTTATTTGATAAAGCAAGACTGGATGATGAGGAGTAAAAAGAAATCATGTTAAGAGGAAAAACCGTTGTACTGGGTGTGACAGGAAGTATTGCAGCTTATAAAATTGCATCACTGGCAAGCATGCTGATCAAACAGCATGCAGATGTACATGTGATCATGACGCAGAATGCAACAAATTTTATCCATCCGACAGCATTTGAGACGCTGACAAGACACAAATGTCTGGTAGATACATTCGACCGAAATTTTCAATTTAATGTACAGCATGTAAGTCTGGCACAGCAGGCGGATGTGATGATGATCGCACCGGCGTCTGCAAATGTGATTGGAAAGCTGGCTCATGGTATTGCAGATGATATGTTGACAACCACTGCAATGGCGTGTAAAGCACCGATGTTGATTGTGCCGACGATGAATACAAATATGTATGAAAATCCGATTTTGCAGGATAATTTGAAAGTATTAGCTTCTTATGGGAAGGAAATTATTGAACCAGCCAGCGGTATGCTTGCATGTAGAGATGTAGGAAAAGGAAAAATGCCTGAGCCGGAAGTACTGTTCCAGCATATTCTGCGCGTGATTGCTTTCGAAAAAGACCTGGCAGGAAAAAAAGTACTGGTAACGGCGGGACCGACTCAGGAAGCAATTGACCCGGTGCGTTATATTACCAATCATTCCACTGGAAAAATGGGATATGCTATTGCAGAAAATGCGATGCTACGCGGGGCAGATGTAACGTTAGTGACTGGACCATGTACTATGGAGCCACCGATGTTTGTCAATGTGAAACCGGTTATTTCTGCAGAGGATATGTATAATGCTGTAACCGAGGAATATGAGAATGTAGATATCGTAATCATGACGGCAGCAGTGGCAGATTACCGTCCGTCAGAGGTCAGCACGGAGAAAGTAAAGAAAAAAGATGGCGACATGTCGATTCCGCTTACACGGACAAAAGACATACTGGCAACTCTCGGCGCTTCCAAGACCCATCAGTTTTTGTGCGGTTTTTCCATGGAGACACAGAACATGTTAGAAAACTCCAGAGCCAAGATAAAAAAGAAAAATCTTGATATGATTGTAGCCAATAATCTGAAAGTGGCGGGTGCCGGTTTTGGTACCGATACAAACGTAATTACTTTGATTGCAGATAATTTTGAAAAAGAGCTGCCGCTGATGAGTAAAAAAGAGGCTGCGGGTTGTATTTTAGACAGCATTCTTGAAAGAATGTAAAAAAGAGTATGAACGCAGAGTTCATGAGCAAGTAGTGAAAACGGATTGCGAATAATGCCCGCTTTACAGAGATAAAATAAGAAATTAACAAATCCGGGAAACACATTTTTGATATTTTTTCTCATCGATGTGTTTTTCGGATTTTTTATACTTGACGAATACCCCATAGGGGTATAAACTAAGCCTGTATTGACTTGGAAGGATAAAAAATGAAAGGGAAGTGAATAGATTAAATGAAAAAAAAGGAAACTACTCTGGTGCAGGAAGAATCTTGTTGCTGCTCACATAAGAAAAAGGAGCGTGACGAGAAAGAATACAAAGATCTGATGAATCGATTGAGTCGTATTGAAGGTCAGGTGCGTGGAGTGAAAGGCATGCTGGAGAGAGATGCCTACTGCGTTGATATCCTGACACAGGTCGCAGCTATCAATGCTGCGTTGAATAGTTTTAATAAAGTACTTTTGGCAAATCACATCAAAAGTTGTGTGGTTGATAATGTGAAAAATGGCGATGAAAGTGTCATTGATGAACTGGTTACAACCATACAGAAACTGATGCGTTAATTGCAAAAATATATGAGGTAGATGTTTTATGGATAAATTTTCAGTAACAGGTATGAGCTGCGCAGCTTGCAGTGCTCATGTAGAAAAAGCAGTAGCAAAGTTACCAGGTGTAACTTCAGTTACCGTCAGCCTGCTGACCAATTCCATGAATGTGGAAGGCACAGCAGCACCGTCAGATATTATACAGGCTGTTATCCAGGCTGGATATGGTGCTTTTTTGCAAGGCGGGGAACAAAATTCATCCGCACCGTCCTTTGATGGAGAAGCATTAAAGGATCATGAGACACCAAAATTGCGGAAAAGATTGATTGCATCTGTTGTGGTCCTGATTCCACTGATGTATGTTTCCATGGGTCATATGATGTGGAACTGGCCGCTTCCGCCATTTATGTCTGAAAATCATGTGGCTATGGGGCTGTATCAGATGCTTCTGACGATTCTGGTCATGATTATCAACCAGAAGTTCTTTATCAATGGTTTTACAAGCCTGCTGCATAAGTCACCAAACATGGATACACTGGTAGCACTTGGTTCCGGTGCATCCTTTGCATACAGTACGTACGCATTATTTGCTATGACTGGCGCACAGGTGCGGATGGATATGGATGCTGTGATGCAATATATGGATGAGTTTTATTTTGAATCTGCAGCCATGATCCTGACACTGATCACGGTTGGAAAAATGCTTGAGGCTTATTCCAAAGGAAAAACGACGAATGCTCTTAAGAGTCTGATGCAGCTTGCTCCCAGGAAAGCAACGATTTTGCGGGATGGTGAGGAAATTTCTGTCCCGGTGGAGCAGGTACAGATTGGAGATATCTTTGTGGTACGTCCTGGCGAGAGCATTCCAGTGGATGGTGTGATCATTGAAGGAAACAGTGCATTGAATGAATCTGCTCTGACTGGTGAGAGTATTCCGGTAGACAAAGGCGAGGGAGACAATGTTTCTGCTGCAACATTAAATCAGTCTGGATTTTTAAAATGCCGTGCAACAAGAGTTGGAAATGATACGACACTTTCACAAATTATCCAGATGGTCAGTGATGCAGCTGCGACAAAAGCTCCGATTGCAAAAGTGGCAGATAAAGTATCCGGTGTCTTTGTACCGGCAGTTATTTCCATTGCTGTTGTAACAATTATTGTATGGCTTTTGGTTGGTGCTGATTTCAGTTTTGCACTTGCACGAGGAATTTCTGTATTAGTGATCAGCTGTCCATGTGCGTTAGGACTTGCTACACCAGTTGCCATTATGGTAGGAAATGGAGTTGGCGCGAAAAACGGTGTATTATTTAAGACAGCGTTATCTCTGGAAGAGACCGGAAAAGTAGACATTGTGGCACTGGATAAAACCGGAACCATCACACGAGGCGAGCCTAAAGTGACAGATATCATACCGGGTGAGGGTATTATGAAGGATACTTTAATTCAGACAGCGCTTTCACTTGAATTAAAGAGTGAACATCCACTGGCTAAAGCTATCGTGACTTATGGGGAGGAACATCAGGTGAATGTATTGGCTGCCGATGAGTTTCAGGCAATGCCCGGAAACGGTTTATCTGGAATCATTTCCGGACAACGGGTATTTGGTGGAAACCTGAAATTTATTTCTGAAAAAGCAAATGTTTCACAGAATATGCAGCGTCAGGCAGAAAAACTTGCAAAACAGGGAAAAACACCACTGTTTTTTGCAGTAGAAGAGAAAATGCTCGGTATTATTGCGGTAGCTGATGTTATGAAAGAGGATAGTCCACAAGCAATCTCTCAGCTTCAGGATATGGGTATTGAAGTTGTTATGTTAACTGGAGATAATGAGCAGACTGCCAAGGCAATCGGAGCACAAGCTGGCGTAAATCAGGTCGTTGCGGGAGTTTTACCGGATGCAAAAGAGCGCGCTATTCGTGAATTGCAACAGCATGGAAAGGTTGCAATGGTTGGTGACGGAATCAACGATGCTCCGGCATTAACCCGTGCAGATATGGGAATCGCGATTGGTGCAGGTGCGGATGTAGCGTTGGATGCGGCAGATGTCGTTTTAGTAAAAAGTAGTCTTTCTGACGTACCGGCAGCGATTCGTCTGAGCCGTTTTGTACTTCGGAATATCCACGAAAATCTGTTCTGGGCCTTTATTTATAATGTAATAGGTATTCCGATTGCCGCTGGAGTATGGTATCATTGGTTTGGATTAAAATTAAATCCGATGTTCGGAGCAGCGGCTATGAGTCTGTCCAGTTTTTGTGTGGTAACAAATGCACTGCGTCTTAATTTTGTAAATGTTTACAGCACAAAAAGAGATAAAAAGAAACATCATAAAAAGAATCAGAATCGAAAGGAATTACAGTTTATAGTAAATACTAATACAATGACTGAAAAACAGGAGGTAAACAACATGGAAAAAGTAATTGAAATCAAAGGCATGATGTGTGGACATTGCGAGGCACATGTAAAGAAAGCGTTAGAGGCATTAGAGGGGGTTGTATCCGCTGAAGCAAGTCATGAGAAAGGAACTGCAGTAGTTCAGTTATCCGCTGATGTAGACGATGCTACACTGAAAAAAACAGTAGAAGAGGAAGGCTACGAGGTAACTGGAATTCATTAGGATATGATTTAGTATTGCAATACAGAATGTCACTTCAGATAATCGACACCATAAATATGTGTGAAAATCTGAAGTGACATTCTTTAGGTAAAAAAGGTAGGTAAGTTATGGCAAAAATCAAACACATAGTATTCGATATGGGAAACGTGCTGATGCGTTATGATCCGGAAGTTCCATTAAAGGAATTTGTAAAAACGGAGGAAGCAAGGAATTTGATCCGGAAAGAATTGTTTCAGGGATTGGAATGGGTAGAAGCGGATCGTGGTATGATTTCGGAGGAGGAAATGTACCAAAGCGTGAAAAAAAGAATTCCTTCACAGTACCATGAGGAATTGAAACGATGTGTATATGAGTGGGATATTTGTATGAAACCACTGGAGGAATCGGTAAAATTTTGTAAAGAGTTGCGAGACCAGGGGTACAAAACATATGTACTTTCCAATGCAGCACAAAGTTTTTACTCATATTTTACTCGTTTTTCTTCGCTGGATGCCTTTGATGGAGTTGTAGTGTCTTCAGATGTGCATCTGATCAAACCAGATGTTCGAATTTATGAATATTTTCTTGAGAAATATCACCTGGATGCGTCAGAATGTCTGTTTCTGGATGATCGTGAAGATAACGTGGAAGGTGCCAGAAAAGCTGGAATGCAGGCAATTGTATTTACAGAAAATTATAAGTATGTACGGGATTTCCTGAAAAAGAATAGTGATGTAGCCAGTTTGAATAGTGATTCTGATGATTCAGGTGTCAGAACCCACGTAAGTGATTGTTCGAATAAAGCAAGTTCTTCATCGGTGACGTATGAAAAGAAAATGACTTTTTTGCATAAAGCAGGAAAAATAATACGTGCGGTAATGATTCCATTAATCATGGCAGCGACAGTCATTACTTCTGCCTGTTCGCTTCCAACAGATATGGAATCACGTATGGCTCAGACCGAAACTGGCAGTCAGTCAGTTGCGGGGCAGCAGGATCAGGATACAGCTGGCAGTGCAGTATCACAGAGTAATGACAGTGTATCTCTGGATAGTATACCTGCGTATACTGGTCAGTCCTACGTTATAATTAATAACAACCTGCCTGATTTTTCAGATGCAGATATGCAGACTACATCCTACGAGGACTACTCTGAGATGGACAGCCTGGGAAGATGTGGTGTGGCAAATGCTATTGTTGGAATTGATCTGATGCCGACAGAGGAAAGAGGAGCAATCGGTCAGGTGAAACCAAGTGGATGGCATACAATAAAATATGAAGGAATTGATGGCAATTATTTGTATAATCGCTGTCATCTGATCGGGTATCAGCTTAGTGGTGAAAATGCAAATGAAAAAAATCTGATCACAGGTACCCGTTATTTGAACGTGACAGGAATGCTACCTTTTGAAGATGAAGTGGCCGATTATGTGAAGCAGAACAATGCACATGTGCGTTATCGTGTAACACCGATTTTTGAGGGAAATAATCTAGTGGCATCCGGCGTACAGATGGAAGCAAAATCTGTGGAAGATAATGGTGCAGGTGTTTGTTATAATGTCTATGTTTACAATGTACAGCCAGGCGTGATCATTGATTATGCTACCGGAGACAGCCGAAAAGCAACGGCTGACGAACTCGCTGCACAATCCGCATCTAAAGCGTCAAACCAGCAGCCTCAGAAAACCGAACAGACATATGTATTGAACACGAATACAATGAAATATCATACGCCGGATTGTCCAAGCGTGGCAGATATGAAAGAAAATAACCGTCAGGAATTTGCCGGAACAGCGGAAGAACTTAAGCAACAAGGATATGCACCATGTGGAAGATGTCATCCACAATAATAACTTCAGGAAGGGAAAAATATCCCTTCCTGTTTTTTTAGCGTGTATTGCGATAATCCCTTGGGGTGCATCCCACGATAGATTTGAATGTTTTCGTAAAATAACTGGGACTGGAAAAACCGCAGCTATTACAGATGTCAATGATACTTTGTTCCCCGGAATCCAACATGTGACAGGCTTTTTCAATTCGATAATGGATCAGGTACTGGATTGGGGACTGCCGGATTACATTGCGGAAAGAACGCTGTACCTCGCGTTCGCATATATTTGCAGTTTCTGCCAGCTGCTTCAGTGAGATGGATTCCGAATAGTTATTTTGAATAAACCGAATCATTTTTTTGATATGCTGCATTTCCTGAGAGCCTTCATTTTGACTGTTCGAAGATAGTTCTGTCTGATTTTGCGCCAACAGAAGAAAAATCTGGGATATTTTATCACGGATATAAAATTCATAGCCAAAGGATTTTCCCCGTGCACTATTTGTGGCATCAGAAATCAGACTGATAATCTCTTTTTCCCATGAAACTTCTGGTGTAAAGTGAATGTATGGCAGTGAAATGCTGGAGGTCGCAATGGGAGCCATATATTTTTGCCAGAAGACAGTGTATTTTGAACCATAGATCAGGCGTCCGTGAAAGACAAGATCCTCTTTATAAAAGTCTCTGGTCGCCTGGGTGGTTTCCTGAGAATGTAATGTTCCGGTATTAATAAAAATGGCCTCTCCAGAATGTAGTGTCAAATGATCGGTTCCGACAGATAATGGACAGGAGCCACTTCTTATAATAGATAATTCATATTCTTCATGCCAGTGCCAACGAATGTCATGAGTGTTAGCATCGGTGTAGTATGCAGCGCATGGAAATGAGGTATCTCCATGCATACGGTTTTCAAGAAAATTATCCTGAACCGATATTGTTATAGTATTATTCATATTTATCTCCATATTATTGTAAACAAGTCGCTTTTGTTATATTTTATGTCAGTTCTGTTATGGATGCAAGACTTTATTTGCTATAGTATATAGTGAGTTTTGAAAACATGATGAGGAGGAGTATGATATGACAAAGGATATGACTTCAGGTTCTACCTTGAAGCACATTATAAATTTTGCGGTTCCATTGTGTCTGGGTATGCTATTTCAGCAGTTATATAGTATGGTGGATACTATGATCGTTGGTAAGGTGCTTGGTGTTCAGCCGCTGGCTGGTGTTGGTGCAACGGGATCTTTAAATTTTATGATCATTTGGTTTTGTATCGGCATTTGTAATGGATTTTCTATTCCAATCGCACAGTCCTTTGGCGCAAATAAAGAAGTAGATCTGCGCAGATATGTGACAAATAGTACTTGGTTATGCATTTTTTTCAGTATTATAATCACCTTTTTTGTGTCGGTTTTTACAAGAAATATGCTGATATTGCTTCGAACACCGGAGGATATTTTTGAATATGCCTATATTTACATACTGATTATCTTCCTTGGGATTCCATGTACATTTTTATACAATTTTTTGGCAGGTGTGGCAAGGGCTTTAGGTGATTCAAAAACACCATTGATGTTTCTGATTTTATCCTCAGTGGTAAATATTGTATTGGATTTTGTGCTGATGATTCCAATTCCGCTTGGTGTGGCCGGAGCAGCTATTGCAACAGTCATTTCCCAGGGAGTTTCTGGTGTGATCTGCCTGTTTTATATGAAAAAGAAGTTTCCAATTTTGAAAGCAACCAGAGATGAATGGAAGCTGCGAAAGAGTTATGCGTTGCGGTTATGCAGCATTGGTATTCCAATGGGACTGCAGTATTCCATCACCGGAATTGGCACTTTAGTAATCACAGCTGCAGTTAATGTGCTTGGCTCTGTGGCTGTAGCAGGTGTGACAGCGGCACAGAAGATTAATAATCTGATTACTTGTCCGCTGGAATCACTTGGACAAACTATGGCACCTTATGTGGGACAAAATATTGGTGCAGGTAAAAAAGAGCGTGTCAGTGACGGACTGAAAAAAGCATCTATCTGTGGATTTGTCTGGTCTGGAATCTGTATTCCGATTGTATTATTCCTGGGAAGGCCAATGACAATGCTTTTTTTAAGTGAACCGAATCCAGAGGTAGTAGAATACTCTTTTCTCTATCTGCTTGTCGGTACATTAGGTTATTGCCTTCTGACATTGGTTGGAACTGTACGTTTTTCCATTCAGGGTATGGGATTTTCCAGTTTTGCAATGACTGCCGGAGTGCTTGAAATGATTGCACGGACTATTGCAGGTATTGCACTGGCACCGACTATTGGTTTTATAGGAATCTGTCTGGCAAATGTGCTAGCCTGGATTTTTGCAGATGCTTTTCTGATACCGGCGTTCCGACATTGCATTAAAAAGTAGCATAATAAAGGGATAATATTATGCGGCCAGAAAACTGTCTGGTAGTAAAAAAGAAATAGTAATAAATAAAAGAAGAGAAAAGCCGAAACAAGGAAAGGAATCCAGTGTTTCGGCTTTTGACATTTTTGTTAGAAACGCTTTTACATTTTTTAGTGCACTTCCGGAATGAACTCAATGTAGTTCTCGGCAAGTTTGGAAATCCTTGCGAGAGAGTATACATGAATTCCCTGCTCTGTCAGCTTGTCACGACCAGGCTGGAAAGATTTCTCAATCAGGATTCCAAGACCTGCAACTGTAGCATGAGCTTTTCTTAATAGGCGAATCGCTCCTGTAGCAGCTTCACCGTTTGCAAGGAAATCATCAATGATCAGGACATGATCTGTTTCGTCAATCTGTTCTGCTGCAAGAGTCAGTTCATAGCTTGTCCCTTTTGTAAAAGAAGTAACCATTGTCTGATACAGGTTCTTGTTCAGAACTTTGGATGGCTGTTTTTTCAGGATGACCATTGGAATGCCCATCTCAATCGCTGTAGTAAGGGCAGGAGCAATACCTGAGCTTTCAATGGTAACAATCTTTGTGATTCCCTGACCTGCAAAATGCGCGGCAAAATCTTTTCCAATCTCTTTCATAAGAAATGGATCAACCTTGTGGTTAATAAAACTGTCTACCTTTAAAATATCTTCATTAACGGCTATGCCGTCTGACTTAATCTTTTCTTCCAGTAACTGCATGATACTCCTCCACTATGTTTTCACCGATTAATACGGTTAATATAATTTGAAATCATTATAGCACATTATTTTTACATTAAAAAGCCTATAACGAAAAAAAATCTTTACAGAAAAATACAGTTGTGAAATAATGATGCGTATGAATATTACAATTTATACCGTAGGAAAAATTAAAGAAAAATTTTACCGGCAGGCCATTGATGAATATGAAAAGCGACTGAGTCGGTACTGTAAACTGAAAATAGTGGAAGTGGCAGATGAAAAGACACCAGACCATGCCAGTGAATTACAAAATCAGCAGATCAAAGATAGGGAGGGAGAGCGTCTGCTAAAACAGATAAAAGATGGCAGTTTTGTCATCGCACTGGCCATTCAGGGAAAAAAGATGGATTCAATTGCTTTTTCAGAGAAAATAGATGCTCTTGGGCTCCATGGAGTCAGTGATATTGGATTTGTGATTGGCGGATCTCTGGGACTTTCAGATGCAGTGCTGAGCCGTGCAGATTTACTGCTCAGTTTTTCAGATATGACGTTTCCTCATCAGCTTATGCGTGTGATTTTGTTAGAACAGGTATACAGGGCTTACCGAATCAGTTGTAAGGAACCATATCACAAGTAAAATTGAAGGAGTTTTTACTGGTAACAATTGCATTATGTTTTAAATATATAGATGGTTAAAGCCAGAGATTCTATTTCCATTGAGATAAAACAAAAGTTATAAGGAACCTGCTTTTTTAATATACTGATTGTATGAAGAGAAAAAGCAAAAATATGGCGGCTCAGATGACAAAGCGCCTGGAGTTGCCAAAGGATCTGATGTTTGGTGCGGCAATTATTACTGTCACTGGCAGGAATGATCTGATGGTGGAAAATTATAAAGGCATTTTAGAATACCATCAGGATAAGATACGACTTTCATTAAAACAGGGGCAGGTGGAAATCGCAGGAGATCAGCTGAAAATCGAGTATTATACTAGTGAAGACATGCGAATCACAGGAAGAATTGATCGAGTGGAATATGATGTGTAAGGAGACTCGCATTGTGCTGAAAATAATTAAGTTTTTTCGAGGTTATCTGTATGTGCGACTGAGCGGATATTCACCGGAGCGTTTTTTCAATCTTTGTGGAAATGCAGGAATTGTCCTCTGGAATATTGAACCTGGAAAGGATGACTATCATTTTTGTATCAGCCTGCAGGCCTTTCGCAGGCTTCGGCCAATACTGCGAAAAAGTGGGACGCGAATTTGTATTGAAAAACGGATTGGACTTCCATTTGTAAGTTTTCGTTATCGGAAACATCGTTTCTTTGTGGTTGGACTAGGCGGATTGTTTTTTGTATTATTTGTTATGTCACAATTTATATGGATGGTGGATGTATCTGGAAATAGCCATTATTCCACACAGGTGTTAACAGATTATCTGCAACAGGAAAGCATTGGATATGGCACACTCAAAAAAAATATCAACTGTGAAAAAGTGGAAATGATACTGCGCGATCATTTTCCTGATATAATCTGGGTTTCAGCTCGTGTAGCAGGAACGAGGCTGTGTCTGGAAGTGGAGGAGCTGCTGCCTGGAGCAACGGCTGGTTTGCAGGAGACACAGACTGAGGCAACGGATCTGCTGGCGGATGTTTCTGGTACGGTAGATTCTATTGTAGTGCGCCGTGGGACACCACTTGTGAAAAAGGGAGAAGCAGTGGAAGTGGGAACACCACTGGTTAGTGGGCAGCTGAAACTTGAGGCTGATAATGGAGAGCCAATGACATATGAGTATTGCAATGCAGATGCAGATGTATTTATTCGTACCATACTTCCTTTTGAAACAAAATTTCCGACAGAAAAAACAGTGTACCGAAAGACAGGAAAGAACAGATTTGGTATTGTGTTTATAGGAGGAAAGTATCAGATTTCGCTTTTGGACCGTCAGATAAAAGGATTTCTTGTGCATAGCAATTATCAGTATCCATGCATCGGTAAGGATTTTTATCTTCCGGTACAGGTAATCTTGCGAAAAAAAGAATCTTATAGAGAAGAAAAGAAGCCATACAGTGAATCGGAAATAGAAAGATTGGCAGAAGCGAAGCTTGCAGATTATTGTAAGAAATTGGTAGAAAAAGGTATTCAAATATCAAGAAAAAGTGTTATTATTAAAAGGTCTGACACGGAAATCTCCGTGCAGGGGTCTCTGGAGGTTGTTGTGAAAGCAACATGCCGCACTGAGACGGAAAAGATGACAAGACAGGAAGGAACTGGCACATATGGAATTAACACAACAGATGTTGGACATTCCGATTGAACATATGTCAAATGTATTCGGAAAGTTCGATGCCTGGTTAAAACAGATTGAAAAATATCTGCAGGTTACGATGGTAGTGCGTGATGGCAGTTTAAAGATCATGGGAAATGATGGCAACGTTGAGAAAGCGTGCGCAGTCATGAATGAACTGATCGGTATGTCAAAGCGTGGAAATGATATTACGGAGCAGACAGTGACTTATGCACTGGAAATGTGCGGATGTACAAAAAATCATCCGCTGTTGGAGGCAGACAGCGAGATTATTTGTCATACGGTACAGGGAAAACCGGTAAAACCAAAGACCCTTGGACAAAAAGACTATGTGGATCAGATTCGCAATAAAATGATCGTATTTGGAATCGGTCCTGCAGGAACTGGAAAAACGTACCTGGCGATGGCTATGGCAATTACAGCATTTAAAAATGAAGAAGTAAGCCGCATTATTCTGACACGTCCGGCAATTGAAGCTGGTGAAAAACTCGGGTTTTTACCGGGTGATCTACAAAGTAAGATCGATCCATACCTGCGCCCTTTATATGATGCGTTATACCAGATTATGGGAGCAGAGAGTTTTATAAAAAATCAGGAGAAAGGTCTGATTGAGGTGGCACCACTCGCTTACATGCGTGGACGGACATTGGACAATGCTTTTATAATTCTGGATGAAGCACAGAATACGACACCTGCGCAGATGAAGATGTTTTTGACTCGTATCGGATTTGGATCCAAAGTTGTTGTTACTGGTGATGCATCCCAGAAAGATTTGGCACCTGGAGCAAAATCAGGATTGGATGTGGCCATGAAAGTGTTGAAAAATGTGGATGATATCGCATTTTGTAAACTGACCAGTCAAGATGTAGTGCGCCATCCTCTCGTACAAAAGATTGTAAAAGCTTATGATGAATATGAGAGTACACTGCTAAAAAAAGAACGTTCCGCGCGTTCTGGAAAAAAAGAAAGCAGAGGAAGAAAAAATGACAATTAATATTATCTGTGAGACAACACCAGGTTTTTCCTTTCATTATAAAAAACTGGCAAAAGAAGTAATTGAGCAGTCTCTGGATCTGGAAGGTTTTCCATATGAGGCAGAAGTGAATCTGACATTAGTGGATGAGGATGGAATCCAGGAGATTAATCGGGATATGCGACAGATTGATGCACCGACAGATGTGCTGTCATTTCCGATGATCGCATATGAATATCCGGCTGATTTTGATGGGGTAGATGCACAGCTGGATGACTGCGTTAATCCGGATACAGGAGAAGTTTTGTTAGGTGACATTGTAATCTGTGTACAGAGAGTATATCACCAGGCTGAGGAGTATGGACACAGTGTGAAACGGGAATATGCATTTCTGATCACACACAGTATGCTTCATTTGATGGGATATGACCATATGGTGCCAGAAGATGCTGAACTGATGGAAGCACATCAGCGCAATATTCTGGATACAATGGGGATTTCGAGATAAATAGAAGTAATATAAAAAAAGGAGAGTAAATTATGAAAAAAGCACTTGCTATGTTACTGGTTGGGGTGTTATCCTTATCAATGCTGACTGGATGCGGAAAAAAAGATACGACATCGGAATTGCCACAGCCGACAGAAGAAATATCCGTAAGTGAAGCAGAACCGGAAGTAGAGGAACCAACCGTGCCAGAAGGAATGGCACGTAGTTACCTGACAGGAGAATGGATAGATCAGACTATAGCTGCACAACGTCCACTGGCGGTAATGCTTGGTAATACAAAGATTGCTACACCACAGTATGGAATTACAGATGCAGATATTGTATATGAGGCAGCAGTGGAGGGTCAGGAGACACGTCTGATGGCAATTTTTCAGGATTATGCAAAGTTGGAAAAAGTGATGTCCATTCGAAGCTGCCGTCATTATTATGTGCATTGGGCGCTTGAATTTGATGCTATTTATGCACACTATGGTCAGTCAAAATATGCCATTGATCTTCTGAATGAGGATTATGTTGATAACTTGAGTGGACTGGAAGGCGGTGTGGAAAACTGTATGTATCACCGCGATTCCAATCGAAAAGCTCCACACAATGCCTATACAGATGGTGAAGGCATCGTTGCTGGTATCGCATTTAAGGGATACCGGACACAGCATGAATCTGATTATTCCGGACATTATCAATTTGTAGAGGATGATAATACACAGCTTTATCTGGACAATGGTCAGCAGGCTACTGTCGTAGAACCGGGATATCTTGTAAATAAACCATGGTTTGTTTATGATACACAAACTGGTTTATACAAACGGTTTCAGAATGGTGAAGCGCAGACAGATGGAAACAATGGCAAGCAGATAGAAGTAAAAAACATCATTATCCAAACCTGCGGATGGAACAGAATGAGCAGTGAGGATGAATATCTGGATATGGAAACTATGGCAGGCGGTTCAGGTTATTATGTTACAAATGGTTCCGCAATTCCAATTACCTGGAAAAAAGATTCGCTGCAGTCTCCGACAAGATATTATGATGAAAGCGGATCTGAGATCCGATTAAATCAGGGAAAAACTTGGGTATGTGTGACTGAAGATACCTATGCAGATAAAATCGCTTTTTATCCAAGCGAGGAAGAGTATGCAAACAGATAAGCTACTCAAACAATGCTGCGTTTTCCTTAAAACAGGAAAAGAGGTTATTATATGAGTAAAAAGAAAAATGATACAAGTTTTTTGGTACAGGGGTCTATTCTTGCAATTGCTTCCCTTGTCAGCAGAGTCATTGGTCTTGTTTACCGAATTCCGCTGACAGCTATCATCGGAGATCATGGAAACGATTATTACAGCTGTGCATATGAAATTTACAGTTTGTTACTTTTGATTTCCTCCTACAGTTTGCCGATGGCAGTATCAAAAATGGTTTCTGCACGTATTTCGAATGGTGAAAAACAAAATGCCTACCGTGTATTTAAGGGTGCAATGTTGTTTGCAATGATTACTGGTACGGCCGCCTGCGTGATTGTCTTTTTTGGTGCAGAAGAACTGACACGACTGTTTAAAACGCCGCTTGGCGTCTATGCACTGCAAGTGCTTGCCCCTACGCTGATCATTGTAGCTGTACTTGGAGTATTCCGAGGCTTTTTCCAGGGGATGGGAACGATGATTCCGAGTGCAGTCTCACAAATTATTGAGCAGATTGTAAATGCTGTGGTCAGCGTAGGTGCTGCATATGTGTTGTTTGCTTACGGTAAACGAATTGCTACCGTACTTGGAAGTAAGGAACATTATGATGCAGCTTATGGTGCTGCCGGCGGAACATTGGGAACAAGTGCAGGTGCCCTTTGCGGGCTTGCTTTTATTATTTTTGTTTTCTCTATGTTTTTGCCAAAATTCCGTAAATCCATGAGACGGGAGCAGAAAGTCGCACAGAAAGAGCCGGAATCTTACAGGGTGATTTTTGGTATTCTGATCGGTACCATTGTACCGGTGCTGCTCAGTACCACAATTTATAACATGGTATCTATACTAGATCAGTGGTTATTTAAAAATATTGCAACGATTCAGGGTTATTCTGCTACGGATGTATCTGAATGGTGGGGAATTTTCTCCGGAAAATATCGTGTTCTGACAAATGTGCCAATTTCAATTTCCACAGCACTGGCCGCATCTTGTGTACCGGCACTGGCAGCCGCTTTTGCACAAAAGGATGATGAACAGGTCAGATCAAAGATTGGTATGTCCATGCGTTTTATCATGGTAGTGGCAATGCCTTGTACTGCTGGTATCATGGTACTTGCAGATCCTATCATACAGCTTTTGTTTCCGGGATCTAGTGCTTTGGCTGGACATTTACTGCAGGCTGGTGGAATCAGTGTTATTTTCTATTCAATTTCCACACTATCCAATGCGGTACTTCAAGGGATTGACCGTATGAAAATTCCAGTACGAAATGCGTCTATTGCTTTGGTTTTACATGCAGGTGTGATTGCAGCTGCCATGTTTGGACTTGATTTGAAGATTTATGGTATCTGTATCGGAACCATTGCATTTTCATTGATCATGTGCATTTTAAATGGTCTGTCTGTAAAAAAATATTCCGGTTTCCAGCCGAATATAAAAAAGACTTTTGTAAAACCGGCTATTGCATCTGTGATCATGGGTGCAGTAGTTTATGCCGTATATTTTGTATGCCATAAGGCAATCCACAGCAATGCGATCAGTACAGTGGTCGCTGTCATTGTCGGAATGATCGTTTATGCAGCTTCCTTATTGCTGATTAAAGGACTGACAGAGGATGAGTTATACAGTTTTCCAAAAGGTGAGTTGATTATTCGCGTTGCGAAGAAATTTCATTTGTTATAAAAAACTGTAACTATTCAAAGCACATTCGAAAAATTGCCTTTCTAGGCCTTCCTTTTGCCCAAAGTTTGTATAAAAAGAAAAGAAATGTGAATACTACGTGAAAAGGAGTTTATGTATGATGAAACAGACACGTATGATTCGCATTTCTTTTTTAATTTGTACCATCTTGAGTATTGCTTCTTTCTGGGGCGGTTATTATATGGGCGGCTATCAGCTTTCTTCGGATGTCAAGCCAATCCTGACAGCTTCCGGAAACGAAGATATGCCTGACAAAATAAGCACATCAGACCAGAAGCGCAGCGCAGATACGACAGTGGTAGAGAGTATGAATAATTTAAAGGAGGAGAAATATTATCTAAAAGTTTCCGGGGAATATCTGTCCGTTTATTTCAGTGATACGGACCGGCTCTATTTTGAGACAAGTCTTAAAGTGTCAGAATTGCCGGAATATCTGAGAAAAGATGCGCTGAATGGAATTTCATTTTCTTCTCTTGAAAATCTCTACAGCTTTTTGGAAAACTATTCAAGCTGACTATTATAAACTAAGTGCAGCACTGTAATATCTGGGCAGATAACGAGAAATTAATGCCGGGAAACGACTTTCCAAAATCTGCGGCTTGTGCTATACTGAACCACAAGTGAATTTTTGCCTCAGCCTGAGTGAAATCTCCGGCTGAGATAAAATTTCTGATAGAATGCATCAATTTGACGAAAGCATTGAAAATATACGCTGTGTCAGGGAGGTCGGTATGTCAAAAGAGAAGAGGCAAAAAGGAATTGGAATCGGAACTGGGATGATTATTGGAATTGCTCTTATCTACATATTATTCGGATTGGCGATGACATTTGTCCCGCAGTTTAAAGAAAAATATATTATTTATATTGCCGGAGCAATTTTTGTTGTGTTTGGTATTATTATGATCGTGAAATATTTTCTGACCGGAAGTTACCGGGATATTGGGAAATACGGTTTTTCCGCAGGCGTTCTTTGTGTGCTCATCGGAGCTTTTATGCTGATTCGCACTAACGAAATTGCAGTTTATTTTTCACTGTTTCTTGGAATCTGTATTTTGCTGACAGCTATTATCAAATTGCAAAATGCAGTAGATCTGAAGAGTATGCACAGTAAAGGCTGGTTTGTGTTTCTGCTGATCGCACTGGCCTTTTTGTCTGTTGCGATTCTGATTGTATTAAATCCGGGTGGAAAAGTAAGCCAGTACAAAGAAATTGTCTATTATATTTTGATTGCAGACGGCATTATCAGTATCATCAGTCCGATTTATTTGGTATTTGCGATCCGTACAAGCAAAAAACAGGAACTTGTCGGAGATGCACAGATGACATCAGATAAAAAGAGCAAAGATGCGGCAAAGGATCATGAAAAAGCAGTGGAAGATTATGAGAATAAAGAACTTGACAAGCCTGATTACAATCGTGAAAAGAAAGAAAAACAGACAAATTCAGATTACATGTCTGTGAAAACTGTTACATGCACTGATGAAAAAAATGATACCGAGCAGAACCCGGCAGAGAATGCACTGGACGATGAAATGACAAAAGAGATTTTACATTTTTTTGAAGATGATAAATAAGAGGAGTTTTTGTGAGAGAGAAAGAATATGATGTAATTGTAGTTGGCGGAGGGGCAGCAGGCTTGATGGCTGCCATTCAGGCTGCATCCATGGGGGCAAAAACAGCGATCCTGGATCACCATGAAGTTTCCGGCAAAAAGATCCTGGCAACAGGAAATGGAAAATGCAATTTTACGAATCTGATGCA
>CAKREL010000014.1 GCA_934317205.1 uncultured Eubacterium sp. | reverse complement strand
AAAAGAGTGATGAACAGCTGCAGCAGGAAGTGAAAGAGATACGGCGGTTTGTGGATGGGGATTCCAGAGATGTGGCAATGAAGCCAATTCTAAAAACAGGAAAATCCATTATACACTGCAATAAAGGCAATCAACCGCATGAGTGGAAGTTTGAAAAATGGCAAGACTGGTGTTGCCCTGTGTGCGGATGGTTTGTAGGGCAAAGGTACAATGCAACGCAGGATAAGCATCACGATCAGAGAAAATGTAATTATTGCAATGAGTGCGGGCAGAAAATAGATTGGAGCGATGTGAAATGAATGTAGGAAAAGCATGTGCAGTATTTGAACAGATTGAATCTAAGAGGTATACAGACGAAGAAAAATTACTGGCAATACGTGAGGTAATTGAAATGTCAACGCATAATGGCATTACTAAAGACACGATTCTAAACGCTTTTAAATGGCTTTGGAATTATGCGATAGAAGAGGTGACAGAGGGAAAATGACAGGTAGGGAGTTAAGTGACAAATTAAACTACATCGGAATGGAAAGAAACATCCGGCGGCTGGCACTGGATGACAAGTTGGCCACAGCCGAAAAGATTGCTGTAATGACAGAAATCGAAGTTTGCGATTTAATTGTGGAAAAATATACAGTTGTGTATACAGAAGCGGAAAAAATTGGACTTGTACCGATAGATAAAATAGACGAATACAACAGACTGGTAAAATACATTTCACGTTAGACGAATGTGAATAATTGCCGGAACCACTGGAAAGGAGCGATGTGAAATGAGATTAATTGATATTGAAAAGTTAAGAGGATGTGCAATCATTCGCCCACACAATGGGATAGAAGTGAAAGTGATAGAATCATTCTCGGACAAGATAAAACATCAAGATATACCAACAGCCTATGATGTAGATGCAGTCTTTCAGGAAATTGAACAACTCAGAATGCGGCATTTCCTAACGTTTGCAAATACTGGCGATAAAACACTTGATGTAGCTTATGAGAAAGTATGCCGGGCATTAGATAATGCGATCGAGATCGTAAGGAAAGGAGGGGCAAAATAGGGATGGTGAAGCACGGGCAGACAGAGGAAAAAGACGATGTATAAATACATGGTACAGCTTGCAGACATGGCCCGAAACTTTCGGGAGGCAGCAGACATTATCGATAAAATCGTTGAAATAAAAATGACGGTCGAGGTAAAAGGTAGCCAGACAAAGAAGGAGGGGAAGCGTCTGCAGGAGCTGATGGATAGATATGAGAATATTCTGAAAAAAAACAAAGAATGGGGATGACACATGGAAAAGAATATTTTAAGGCAGTATGACAGCATCCTAAAAGAAATCACAGACACAAATCGCCGAATCCAGTCGGCAAAGGACAAGTTGAAAAGAATGGAGGATGAGGGGGCGGTAGTTGATTCTGTATCCGGTGGATTCGGCGGAACACAGCATTTTAAGATTGAGGGAATGCCAACAACAGAATATAGCAAGCAGAAAAGCATCTTACTAGCGAGAAAGATGCGCTTGGAAACGCTACAACAGAAGCTGCTCGATATGAAGAATGATGTAGAGATGTATATCTACGGAATAACAGATAGTGAATGCCGGAGGGCAGCAGCATTCCGGTACATCGATAATATGGGGTGGAAAAAGGTTGCTGAACATATGGGAGAGGGATACACAGAAAATGGATGCCGCATGATGGTGGATAGATATTTGAAAAAAAACTAAACTGTGCGTTTTGTGCGGCGCTATCTGTGATATGATTAGAATGTCGAAAAAAGATATATGAATAGCAACAAGGCAGCAGGATTCGTTCCACTGCCTTTTAATATATAAAAAAACAGGAGCGGACAATGAGCAATCCACGATATTCAAACGGGAACCTAAGAAGAAAACACAGAGCCAGGCTAAAGGCAATAGGTGGTCCATGTGGAATATGCCACGGTCGTCTTGGCCCCATCCACTATGATGAGCCAAGCGACAGCAAACATCCGCTATCATTTGTAATTGACGAGATCAAACCGATTTCAAGATACCGAGAGTTTGGATACACATCCAGAGAAGCTGCCGCCCAGGATTGGAACAACCTGCAGGCGGCTCACTATTGTTGTAATGCGGAAAAGAGTAATAAAATTATTGATAAAAAAATGTGTATAAGCCCCGGCTTGCACAATATTTCTGATGGTAAATGGTGAAAAGAAAGGTCACCGTGGCATTGATTGCATCAGGGGTGGGGAGGGAACCCTCCCACTGCTGGCCAGCGACCCCAGCCGTCCAGCGCCGATTTACACACAGAGAATTTTTAAAGGGGTGGTAGAAGATGGCTAGAGCCAAGAAAATGGCCACTGTGACAGGCAAAGGAAACCGCTTGGAACAGCTTGAAAATCTGGCGAAAGTGTTGGCAAAACAAATTGATGCATGCACAGAGGAAGCGGCGAGCGGAGCAAAGCTCATGCCACCGCTTGCCAAACAGTACCGAGAGACAATAAAAGAGATTGAAGAGATAAGGGGAACGGTAGACGATGACGACGAAATCAGCCAAATCCTCTCCACACGAGCAGCTGATGGGAAGTCAGGATCCGTCCGTTAGGATTGTTCCGGATTACGTTCACACAGACGGAGAGGATGCAGTTAAAATTTTGGCAGCCGGCCGGCTGTGTGTGGATCCGTGGCAGGCAGGTGTTTTGCACGACTGGATGGGGCGGACAGAAGAAGAAATCTGGTCCGCCCCAACGTGCGGATTATCTGTTCCTCGACAGAATGGAAAAACACTCGATACTACCGGACGCATGGCATCCGGTATGGTGATGTATGCAGAGTGGATCGTATATACGGCACACCTACAGAAAACGGCAACAGAAACCTTTATGGAGTTAAAGGGACTATTCGAAAGCAGAAGCTTAAAAAAATATGTGAAAGAAATCAAGGCAGCACTTGGCAGAGAGCAGATTATTCTGAAAAACGGTGGAAGAGTTGTATTCGTGGCCAGAACCAGAAATGGTGGTAGAGGATTACATGGAGATCTGCTGGTATTCGACGAGGCGCAGGAATTAACACCAGAGCAGCAGGCATCATTTCTCCCGGCGATATCTGCGTCGAGAAATCCACAGACCATCTATCTCGGAACTCCACCGGATGAGAATTGCACCGGTGACGTATTCAAAAATATCCGCGAGAAAGCGCTAAGCGGCGCAAGCAATTCGACAGCATGGACAGAATACTCAGTGAATGAGATTGGGGATGTGACAGATCGCACCAGATGGGCGGCGTGCAATCCGGCTCTCGGTAGACGTATGAGAGAAAGCACCATTGCAGCAGAATGTGAACAGATGAACGAGGATACTTTCGCAAGAGAACGATTGGGATGGTGGTCACCAGTGAATAATGATCAGGATTACGCAATCGATAAAACAAAATGGGAGGCATGTGCGTCGGATCAGGGAAAGCCAGAAGGAAAAACAGCCTATGGAATAAAATTTTCTGCGGATGGATCAGCGGTAGCATTGTGCGGCGCCGTGTGTCCGGAAGATGAAGCGGCACGAATCTCACTGATTGAGTACAAGACCACAGACAGAGGAATCCAATGGCTGGCAGATTGGCTGAATGAACGCTACAAAGAGGCATCCTGTGTGGTAATCGATGGAAGAAACGGCGTGGATTTCCTGATAGAGAAAATTGCACCGGTGTGGAAGAATAAAAAGTCGATCATAAAACCATCCGCAAAGGATGTGGTAGCAGCAGCCAGTCAGATAGTCCAGGAGATTAACGAGGAAACGGTTACATGGTATAAATTGCAGGAAATATTAAAAGAATCGGCTATCACATCAGTGAAACGGCCAATATCCGGAGGCTGGGGATTTGGAGGCGAAAATTCAACGCCGATTGAAGCAGCCGCATTAGCTTTATGGGGCTGTAGGACATCGAAGAGAAATCCGGCCAGAAAGATGAGGATTGGATAATGGAGTTAAATTTTGGGAGAGTCGAAGGACTTCCGGAAGAGGAACAGCAGCAGCTGAACGAACTAAAATATATATACGACTATCACAAGTCAACAAACCGGAAGAAACGTCGATACTACAACGGAAAAATTACATTGCAAGAGGTAAATCTTGGCATCGCCCTTCCGTCTGGAATCAGAAGACTGGAGATTGGATGCGCCTGGGGAGCAAAGACAGTAGATGTCTTAGCCTCCAGATCTATGTTTGATGGTTTTGTGACAGAAAACGGGACAAAGTCAGAAGATATGGATGCAATCATGAGGAGAAATCACCTGATTACAGAATACAACAAAGCGGTCAGGGAAGAACTGAAGTATGGATGTGCCTTTGCTGCAGTTTCGGGATCAGAGAAAGACGCAAGGGTGCGTTTCTATTCTCCACATTGTGCAGCGGCCTCGTGGGATGCGAAAGAAGGGCGGATAAAATACGGATTTGCTTTCGAAGACGATCGGAGAGACGAATCCGACATTGAATGGTCGCCAGAACATGTGAATTTTTATACAGACAAAGCAATCTGGGTGTTGGATCGGACAGGCGGGAGCTGGCATGCAACGGAATACCCAAATGATTTTAATGAGCCGCTCATGGTGGCTCTGACATGGGATGCGACAAATGACAAGCCATTCGGACAATCACGGCTCAAAGAGCCAATCAGACGGTTGATAGAGGGATACGTCCGTACAGTTGCCAATGCAACCATAGGACTTGAATTTGCGACATCACCACAAAAATATCTGCTTGGAATCACAGATGATCAATACGATGTGTTGATTAATAATAAATTTAAACAATACGTTGGAAGTCTCCTGCTCGGTACCACAAACCCGGAAACTGGAGAAAAGCCATCTTTTGGCCAGTTATCCCAAGGAAACATTGAACCGCATGTTCAGATGCTTCGAATGCTGGCTACGCAGTACTCCGCAGCAACCGGATTGGCAGTCACAGACGTTGGTGTGGTCAATGATGCAAATCCTACATCCAGTGAAGCAATTATAGCACAGTCACAGACGTTGATCCTTATGGCAGAGCAGTTAAACAGAACCAACGGCGATGCGTTGTACCGGATTGCAAAAATGGCGCTGGCCATAGAACTTGATACGACACCGGACAATCTTCCAGATGAAGTCAGAGACGTGATAGCGCATTTTAAGAACCCGGCAATGCCGAGTGTAGCATCCACAACAGACGCAGCATTGAAGATTGCAACAGCAAGAGAGGGGTTCGCACAAACAGATATCTTTTTGGAAATGATAGGTTTTGACCAGGCAGACATTAGAAGAATTCAGGCACAGGAACTGAGAGCGCAAGGCACTAAGATCCTGACAGAGGAGTTTGACGATGAGAATATCGACGAAGGCATGGGTACAGTACATAACAAAAATGGCGCAAGTCAGCCAGAAGGCGGCGGATCTGATGCAGGAGTGGGTGCGTAAACACGGATTCAGTGATGATAAAGCACTTCTGGATTATGCTTATGCATTGTCGACACATTATGGACAGGCAATCGGTTCGTTGGCTTGCCAGATGTATGAAAAGACGGCAGCAGCACAGGGAGTTATAGTACCAACGGCGGAAATTGCAGATCTTCCAGAATACGGCGAAGTAGCAAAAGCAGTACATGGAACCATGAAACAATCGCAGGTAAAGGTGCCATCCACAATAGCAAGATTGGTTAAACAGGTCGGGGCAGACACCACCCTTAAAAATGCAAAGAGGGACGGAGCACAATTCGCATGGATTCCGCACGGAGACACATGTGCATTTTGCATTACCCTGGCTTCCAGAGGCTGGCAGTACATGTCAGATAAAGCGCTGAAAGGTGGCCATGCAGAGCACATCCATGCAAATTGTGATTGTGAGTATGCGGTTCGTTTTGATGGACACAGCACCGTAGCAGGATATAATCCGGATAAGTATTTGGAAATATACAACAATATGTCCGGAAGTAGTTCTGATGAAAAAATAAATTCTCTTAGGAGAATGCTAAACGGGAAAAATCCATTGACATTGGATCAGATAGAATTTACTATCAAATTAGAACAGGATTCGTTGATTCTGGGTCAGAGAACGCCCAAAGAATGGAAAGATTATCTGGACAATTTAGGATTTGAAACAAAACCACTTGGAGCAGGAAGTCTGAAAGGAATACAATTCGAAGATGGTGGAGGCTACAGGATCAACTATAGAGGAGATGGATATCTACAGTATCATCCGGAAGGCAGGCATCATACAGTAGCATATTATAAAGTTTCAAATGCCAAAAATGGAACAAAACGTTTTGACATGAAGGGGGTAGAACTGAATGAAAGCAAACATTGAAACGATGAAAGATAAAATCGAAAAAAGAATTGCCGAGAAACAGAACCCTGTATTCATAGAAAACAGAGCATGCTTTAAAACGGCATCGGAAGGCTATTTGAGATTAGATACAATATTTGGTGACAGTATCGTTATCGAATTTGCTGAAAATACGAAAGAGGCAGAGAATAACAGGTTTGAAGATGGGGACATCTTTTCGTTAGAGGAATACAGAGAGGAGGAACTTGCCAATATCATCGAACGGGCTATAGAGACATATTAGAAAGGAACGAAGAGCATGGCAAAAGACGATTATTATGTGATTGTATATAAAATACTAGCATATTTGTATGTAAAATTAAAAGCCGGTGAAAAAATAGAACCCGAGATGCTCATGTATGACGGAACTTTGTTTAAAATCAATCGTAAGTATTGGGTATATATATTCCAGAATATGTCAAATGACGGGTATATTACTGGCTTATCAAATATCTCCGTTGGGGATGGATATTATCTAAAAGAACAATTTCCGGATTGCCAGATAACGCCAAAAGGCATCGAGTATTTGTGCGAGAATTCGTTAGCTGAAAAGGCAAAACAGTTTTTGAAAGACGTAAAAGAAATCACACCATTTATTTAATAACAAACCACTGATCAGAAATGGTTGGTGGTATTTTTATACCCATTTTTAAGAAAGGAAGAGGTAAGGGAACATGAAAAAATTATTTATCAGCCAGCCGATGCGCGGCAAAACAGACGAGGAAATCAAGGAGGAACGTGAGAAAGCAATCGAAGCAGCATCTGAACTGGTGGGAGAACCGGTGGAAGTGATTGATTCGTTCTTTGAAAAAGCACCAGCAGATGCAAAACCACTGTGGTTTCTTGGAAAATCACTGGAGCTATTGGCAGATGCAGATGTGGCCTATTTCGCCCCAGGATGGGACGATGCTCGTGGATGCATCATCGAACATGATTGTGCCATCGCATACGGAATCAAAAGCATTATCGCATAGAAAGGCGGTGATCCAATATCTCCCACCGGCAGGGAACGACCGGAAGAATCAGAGGTGATGCGTTTGATTGTAAAAATAAAATACGATGATTATTCAAGTGGCTTCTATGAAGCTGCTTTTTTAATGGCAACATGCGCCTAGCATGGACATAAATTCACTTATTTGGAGGGTAACACGATGGAAAATATCAACGAAAACGGCACTGCAGCAGCAGAAACAGAACCAGGAACAGAAGAAAAGAAATTCACCCAGGCTGACGTGGATGCAATTGTCGAGGGACGCCTCGCCAGACAGAAACAGAAATATGCAGATTACGATGACCTGAAGGAAAAAGCTGGTAAATATGAAGAATTAAAAAACAGCAAGAAGACAGATGCTGAGAAGAACGCAGAGGAAATTGCAACCCTTAAACAGCAGCTGGCAGGACTTGCAAAAGAAAAAACTGTAACACAGGTAAGAAACAAAGTAGCAGAAGAAACGGGAGTCCCTGCGGCATTATTGACAGGAGAGGACGAAGAGACTTGCAAAAAACAGGCAAAGGCCATCAAAGATTTTGCAAAACCTACAACTTATCCGGGACCGAGAAGCAACAGCAAACCACACGCAAGCGAACCTCATGTGGATGATGGCGTGAGAGAGCTTGTACATCAATTATTCGGAGGAAAATAAATATGGCAGCATTACTTACAACAGATTTTCAGATCCCTTCAACCGTATCAGAAGGTATCTTTAAAAAAGCGCAGAAAGGATCTGTATTAGCACAGTTATCCGGAGCACGACCGCAGAAATTTGGAACACAGCAGGCATGGGTATTAACAGCGCCACCAAAAGGAGAACTGGTCGGAGAGGGAAAACAAAAATCACCGACACCGGCTACTTATGGAACAAAAACGATCAATCCATACAAAATCCAGGTAACCATGAGATTTTCACAGGAAGTTCAGTGGGCTGATGAGGATGTACAGATTGGGGTAATTCAGGATCTGGCATCAAATGCTGGTATTGCGCTTGGACGTGCATTGGATTTGGTTGGAATTCACAAGATCAATCCACTGACTGGAACGGTATCAGATCTTGTAAAAGAAGGTTTGACTGACACAACTCAGTTCGTGACATTAACAGGAACAAAATACGATGAAGCGATTGAGGCAGCAGCAGGAACAGTGATTGCAGCAGGCTACACTCCGGCTGGCATCGCTATGGACCCGACATTGTCCTTTGGATTATCTACCATGCGTGACAGCACCGGAAGAAAAATTTATCCGGAGATTGGCTTTGGCCAGAATGTAACCAACTTCCTTGGTATGAATGCAGCCATCTCAGATACTATTTCTGCAAAAAATGAAATCAGTGTAGCATCCAACCTGATTGGAATTGTCGGTCAGTTCGATGCGTTCCGCTGGGGTGTGCAGCGATCTATCAGTGCACACCTGATTGAGTATGGCGATCCGGATGGACTGGGCGATCTGCAGAGAAACAACCAGATTGCAATCCGTGCAGAGATTGTATACGGAATTGGAATCATGGATCAAAAAGCATTTGTTAAGATTAACAAAGAGGCGTAAAAAATGAAATACCTGTATAAACAGACAGGCATGGTTGTGGAGTCCAGTGTAGCGCTGGACTCATTACTTTTTGAGCCGGTCAAAGAGAACACTGAGCCGCAGAAGCAGACAGAGACTGCGACAAGGAAAACTACAGAGCCTGCCAAGAAAACAACACGGAAGACAACAACCAAAACGACAAAGAAGTGAGGTGGTCACCATGTATGCGACAGTAGATGAAATCGAGCGGAGATGCAGACGAACATTATCTGACACAGAGCGAACGTTATGCGAATCGTTATTAGAGGATGCAGCAGTGATCGTGGACTCTTACGGGAAAAATGCTCCGGAAAATTCCAAAAAGCTGGTCTCTTGCAATATGGTGGTACGTGCACTGGGAAGCGGTACAGATGATCAGGTGCCGATTGGTGCATCACAGGGAACCGTGTCAGCTCTGGGCTATTCTCAGACATGGAGCCTTGGGAGCGGATCAACCGGAGAACTGTACCTGACAAAGTTAGATAAAAAACTTCTGGGAGTAGGATGCAAAATCAATTTTTCAAATCCGTTCGAAGAAATTATTTCTGAGGACAACCAGGCGGAAGCAGAAGCACCAGACGTGGAAGAGGTGATATTGTGATTCACGGAATAACAATTACATTGTTCCAAAAGCAGAAAAAAGGAGTGGACGGATTCGGTCACCCAATCTACGAGGAAACAGCAGAACTGGTGGAGAATGTATTGGTTGCGCCGGCGCAAGAGCAGGAAATCCTAGATACCTTAAATCTGACCGGAAGGAAAGCAGTATACACGTTGGCGATACCAAAAGGGGATACTCACGACTGGGAAAATGTCGAGGTGGAATTCTTTGGACGAAGATGGAAAACGATCGGGATGCCGATTTCTGGAATTGACGCATTGATCCCATTACAGTGGAATACGAAAGTTAGGGTGGAGAATTATGGCGCAGAAAGTGAGAATTGAACTGAATCAGGCAGCCATCCGGCAGCAGTTGTTGAAGTCACCTGCCACCGAAGCGATGTGCAAAAAATATGCAGAAGAAATCGCGGCAAGATGCGGCGATGGATATGAAACAAAGACCTATAAGACACCGACCCGTATGGCTGCAAAAGTGTATGCAGATACTTTTCAGGCCCGTACAGACAATTTGAAAAATAACACGATTTTAAAGGCGGTGAGATCATGATCATCGAAACGGTTGTACTGGAATATCTGAACCGTAAAATGAAAGTTCCGGTTCACACGGAAGTACCGGAAAAACCACCAAAAAGATATGTAGTCATCGAAAAAACTGGTGGATCAAAAAAAGACCATATCTGTTCCACAACGCTGGCAATTCAGTCAATAGCAGAGAGCCTGTATGAGGCAGCACTATTAAATGAACAGGTGAAAGAACAGATGGAAACGATCGCAGATGAAACAGATATCAGTAAATGCGAATTGAACAATGATTACAATTTTACAGATACAACGACAAAGAAATACAGATACCAGGCCGTGTTTGACCTGGTTCATTTTTAAGGAGGGAATAACATGTCAGCAGATGCACAGAACGTATCAACCAGTAAACCAAAAGTTGGTGGCGCGATTGCAAGAGCACCGTTAGGGACAGCACTCCCGACAGATGCGACAACAGCATTAAATACAGCCTTCAAACAGTTGGGATACATCAGTGAGGATGGAATTACAAATGGAAACTCACCAGAGACAGATGTGATTAAAGCCTGGGGCGGCGATACGGTAGATACTTACCAGAAGGACAAACCAGACACATTCGCATTTACTCTGATTGAAGGGCTGAACCTTGAAGTGCTTAAAACGGTGTACGGAGAGGGCAACGTCTCCGGAGATCTTGCGACAGGAATCACGATCAAAGCAAACAGCAAAGAAGCAGAACCAAGCGCATGGGTTGGCGATATGGTCCTGAAGGGCGGAGCATTAAAGCGAGTGGTGATTCCACACGGAACTATCACAGAGATTGGCGAGATTACCTACAAGGCGGATGAGGCAATCGCATATGCGGTAACAGTGACAGCAATCCCTGATGAAGCAGGCCAGACGCACTATGAGTACATTGTGAAAAAAGGAGAAGAATGATGATCACAGGAAAAACAAGTTCCGGTTTTGAATACGAGCTGGATGAAGGAACTCTGGATGATTATGAATTACTGAACGCTATTCAGAAATTTGACCAGGGTGATCCACTGGCAGTAGTAGATATGATAGATCAGCTTCTTGGAGAAGAACAGAGAGATGCCTTAAAGGAACATGTACGGGAAGAAAACGGACGTGTTCCTATGACAAAAATGCTCAAAGAAGCAATGGAAATATTCGAAAACCAGAATAAAACAAAAAACTGATTATCCTCGCAGATATGCTGGTAATTGACGAAGATGCAGTAACATGCGATCTTGCAGAAACCTATAGAATCTACAACTATAGAAACTATCCACCAACGTATATTGCTACGCTGGCAGCAGGATTACGGGATAATGCGAGGATTAAACTGAAAATGAACGATATGGCTTATCCACTGGAAACGATGCTGATGGTATCTGCGGTGGATAAGCTTTCTTTGCTTTTGTGGGCGAAGACGAAAGATGGAGCAAGCGGAAGAAATAGGCCGAAAATGCTGATTGACACGTTGCTCAAGAATACCGATCAGGATCTTGTTTCATTTGAAACATCAGAAGAGTTCGAGGATACATGGAAACAGCTGGCGGGAGGTGAGAGAATTGGCAGCAACTGAATTGGCAAAAGCATATGTGCAGATTATCCCAACCACAAAGGGAATTAAAGGTAAACTCGGGGAAGAACTGGGCGACGAAGTAGAAGATGCGGGAAAAAAATCTGGTAAAAAAGGTGGAGAAAGCGCAGGTGTTTCATTTGCCAAAAAAATGCTGAAAATCGTTGCGGCAGCAAAAATCGGCGAAAAGGTTGTGGAAGGAATCAAAGCATCCGTGCAGGCCGGAGCAGCATTAGAGCAGAGCATCGGCGGTATCGAGACACTTTTCAAAGAATCATCCGATACAATGATTCAGTATGCAAATAATGCATTTAAAACCTGTGGCTTGTCTGCAAATAATTACATGGAGACAACCACCAGTTTTGCAGCATCCATGCTTTCGAGCGTGGGAGGAGATACAGCAAAGGCGGCAGAGTTATCAAACAAGGCAGTAGTAGCAATGTCTGATAATGCGAATAAAATGGGAACCAATATGCAGGACATCCAGAATGCATATCAAGGATTCGCAAAACAAAACTACACCATGCTGGACAACTTAAAACTCGGCTATGGTGGAACTAAAGAAGAAATGCAGCGTTTGCTGGACGACGCCAATAAACTGAATGCACAGCAGGGAAAAATCACTGATTATTCCATAGATAGTTTTGGTGATATTACAGAAGCTATTCAAGTTATTCAGGACAACCTTGGAATCACTGGAACGACAGCACAAGAGGCAGCAACAACGTTATCCGGATCATTTGGAACGATGCAGGCTGCCTGGACAAATTTTATTGCGCAGCTTTCAGTTGGCAATCAGCAACAGGTAAATCAGGCAATGCAGGATCTCGCTTCTAGTGCATCAACATTTCTGTTTCAAAACCTTATTCCGGCAATTGGAAGAATTATCACACAGCTTCCTGGAGCAATCGCGTCGTTTATCAAGACGGCGATACCGCTGTTGATTGAAAATGGAAAACAGATCATAAGCAGTATTATCCAAGGCTGGCAGAATAACAAGGGAAAATGGAAAGAGACTGTGAATGGATTTTTAGACAATGCCATTGCCTGGGTAGAAAATTCCTTACCACAGATTCTGCAGAAAGGTGTAGCAGCTGTAGAAAATTTCATTTCCGGTTGGGGAAGTGGAGATGGCCATATGATGAAAACAGTTGGAGAACTGATTGGTAAAATTTTTACGATAATAATCAAAGCAATCCCACAAATTCAAGCAGCAGGAACTACGATTATTATGAAATTGGCGTTAGGTTTTATACAGAATACTCCATATTTTTTGACACAGATCGGCAAATTATTAGGCCAGGTGGTAAGCACTATTGCTTCAAATCTTCCGAGATTATTCTCATCAGGCGGATCTATGATTGGGAAGATTATTTCTGGATTCTTAAACGGAATCGTGGGAATTCCATCAGCAGTAAAACAGGCGATCGAAAAATTTAAAACCAATTTCCAGAATACAGATTGGAAAAGCCTCGGAACTAATATTATCAAGGGTATAGTAAAAGGTATCACGGGAAGTCTTGGAAGTATTGCCAGCGCAGCAAAAAACGCAGCAAAACATGCTTTAAATACAGCAAAAAAAACACTGGGAATTCATTCACCGTCTCGAATGTTTGAAACGGAAGTTGGTAAAATGATCGACCTTGGACTTGCCGCCGGAATTGAGAATAATATAAAACCGGTGCAGACTTCTATGCGTACCCTGAGCATGGAAACAGTAGGAATGATTGATACAAGCGGAATTATTTCAGATTCGAGCAATGCATCATTTGCGCCGGCGCAAACACAATCAAATACTTCTGTTTTAGAGACAATTTTACAGCTTCTGAGCCAGTATCTTCCGTCATGCGCAGACAGCCAAATTGTATTGGACAATGGAGCACTGGTTGCAGGAATTGCACCTGAGATGGACCGAGCACTCTACAAATTACAGAACAGCAGGAATCGAGGAAGATAAGCTATGGGAAAAGTAACGATAGATGGAAAAGAGAGCCAGGAAAGCTATGGCCTCGTTCTTGCTGAGGCTGTAATTGGACAACCGGAACTGGAAACAGTGATCATTTCAGTTCCGGGAAGATCAGGAGCACTGGATTGTACTGAAAAGTTGTTCGGAGGACCGGTGTATAAAAACCGTACCATTACACTGACATTTAAGACCAGACAAAAACTGGCAAAGACAACCTGGCCAGAGCTGCAAACAAAGTTATCAACCATGTGGCACGGACAGACAAAGCGGATCATCTTCAGCGATGATTCGTTATATTTTTACGAGGGACGCATTGATATAAAATCTTTTGCGGTAGAAGGCCCACTATGGACGATTAAAGTGGAAGCCGACTGCAAGCCGTATAAGTATCTGATTTCAGATCCAACACAAAAATCATTGTAAGAAGGGAGGCAGAGCGTGTATAAAATTGTATATTGTCACAAGGGCGAAGAAGAGGCACACACGCTGTATCTCCCAGGGAATGATGATTACTGTATTACAAGCGGAAAGTTATCATTAGAGTCTGGAAAAGCAGGAACTCTTACGATAAGTATTCCAATCATTAATCCGGCAAGAACAGAGGTAGAGTGCCTGACCGATGAAATTATAGTGTATCGCTATATGAATGCTCTGACAGATTCAGAACTATTCCGTGGGCGCTGTGTGACCAGACAGTCCGATTTTAATCTGACTGGAACATTGGTGGTGGAAGGAATTCTGGCATATTTGCATGATACTTACTATCCACCATTTGAGTTCCAGGGAACACCATCGGACCTGTTGCACAAAGTGATTGAAAATCACAATTCATATGTGGATGATGATCGGAAAATCTATATTAATAAGATCACGGTTGCTGATCAAAATAATTACATAGCAAGATCATCAGATTCCTACAACCGAACAATCGATATTCTTTCAGATAAGTTCGTAAATAGCAGCCTTGGTGGACATTTCGATGCTTATTACAGAAATGGCAGAAGATATCTGGATTATTTAGGAGACAACAGAGGGGAAGCATCGCAAAAGATTGAATTCGGGAAAAATCTGTTGGATATTGCCACAGAAGTAGAATATAGCAATTTGATTACAGCCATTCTTCCATTAGGTCAGAAAACTACTGAGACCGATGCTGACGGAAATCAGATTACCAGTTATGTAACTGTTGAGTCCGTAAATAACGGGGATATTTACATCCGCGATACAGCAATGATCAAAAAATATGGGTTCATTTGTGCGTGCGTGGAATGGCAGGATGTAACGGAACCAGCAAATTTAAAAACGAAAGCGCTTAGCTATCTGGCACAGAATGTGGTTGGGGTTGAAACCCTTACAATCAAAGCTGTGGATCTATTTAATACGGAAGAATATGCCAAAAACCGACCATATCAACTTGGATATATGGTGCCCGTGAAGTCAGAACCACACGGTATTGAGCAAGATATTGAACTCAGCGCAATGGAGCTTGATATGTTGAATCCGGGCAATGATACATATACCTTTGGAGCGGTTGGAACATCTTTGACAGATTTCACTTCGTCTACAAACCGAAACGTATCGGAAACACTGGACAGTCTCGGTGTAGTGATTGGAAAGATTTCTGCCGATTATATCACTTCCAAAACAATTGCTGCAGAAGTGGCAAAATTGGGATATGCAAAAATTGATGATTTGGAAGTAGAAGTCGGAAAATTCGGCTATCTGAAGGCAGAAGATGCCAATCTGACCTATGCAACCATCGAAAGTCTTAATGCCACCGATGCAAAAATCACCAACCTCAGCGGAGATTATGCATCATTCAAAACCACCACCACAGAAACGTTAAAAGCGCAGACCGCAGATATCGTAAATTTGAAAGCCAACAAATTGAGTGCCGAAGATGCAGATTTTCGCTATGCCAATATCGATTTCACAAACATCGGCAAGGCTGCTATGGAATATTTCTATGCGCAGTCCGGTCTGATCAAGGATGTTACGGTTGGAGATCAGACGATCACCGGCGAGTTGGTCGGTGTCACAATCAAAGGTAACTTAATCGAGGGAGATACCGTAACAGCTGACAAATTGGTAGTCAAAGGCGAAGATGGTCTGTATTATAAGCTGAACATCAATGCACTTGGAGAAACCACAGCAAAATCAGATCCGAAGTATCAAAATGGATTAGACGGTTCTGTTCTTATCAAGAAGTCAATCGTAGCTGAAAAAATCAGTGTAAATGATTTGGTAGCCTTTGGGGCAACCATTGGCGGAGTGAACATTGCAGACAGTTCCATTTATTCCGGGGTGAAATCATCCGTCAATAACACCACCAGAGGATTCTACCTTGGAAAAGATGGACAGGTTGCTTTTGGTGATGCAAGTAACTATCTCAAGTATTTTCAGGATGCGGATGGTACATGGAAGCTGGCAATATCAGCAGACAGCATGAGCTTGAAGTCTGGAACGAGCGTAGACGATGCAATCTCAGACATCAACAACCGTATGGATCAGATCGCGGAAGAAGTGACAACCTCACTGTATATCTCATCTTCAAAAGGAAATGTATTCAAAAATACAAATGTTTCTACATATTTATCAATAACGATAATCAGAGGCACACAGCGGATCACAGACAGCCAGACCATGAAGTCGGTATTTGGAGAAAATGCATATTTACAATGGAGATATCAGGGAAAAGACGATGAAGATTTCTGGGATATACCACAGGAAGACCCAAGAATTTTGAAAAATGGATTTAAATTCAAAGTTAGTCCGAGTGATATTTACACAAAAGGTGTATACACTTGTGACCTGATTAGTTAAATAGTGAATTGAAAGGGGAAAAGAAATGGCAGTTAGAGCGACAAGCCAATGTACACTCATCGATGTAACAGACGCTTACAACGTAATACTTACATCCGAGACATATACTTTTATTGGAAATACATCCGGAGCAACCTCTGGAAATAAATGCACCACGCAGGCGGTAGCGTTCTGCGGATCAAATCAGTGTTCTTCTGTTATTGTCGATGCGAAAAATATCACTTGTCCACCAGGAATCTCAGCATCTGTCGAAAACAGTGGTACAGCGTCACCGACAATCACATTCGTCACAACATCGACGATCACCACTGCATGTGAAGCAACAATCCCGGTAGTGGTTGACGGGAACACAATTAATAAAAAGTTTTCGTTTGCTGTAGCAAAAGCCGGAACCAATGGAACAAATGGAACTTCTGTAACAGTATCGTCAACTGAAGTTACTTATGCTCCTGGTTCATCAGGAACTACTGCTCCATCAACCGGATGGGTTGCTAATCCACCATCAGTATCGACTGGACAATTCTTATGGACAAAAACATATGTAAAATATTCTGATGGAAAATCTACAACTTCATACGCTGTTTCCTATCAGGGCACAAACGGTAGCAATGGAACATCTGTGAAGGTTATAAATAATTCTGTGACATATGCGGCGAGTAGTTCTGGTACGACAACACCGACATCAGGATGGGGCGCTACAGTGCCTACCGTTAATAATGGTCAGTATTTATGGACAAAAACATATGTAAAATATTCTGATGGAACAGAGACCACATCATATGCAGTATCATACAAAGGAACGAATGGTCAAAATGGAAAAGATGGTGCTGCTGGAAAAGATGCTATTACCGTAACAATCACGGCAAGTAATGGGACAATATTTAAGAACAATAATGGATCCACAACACTTACGGCGCATGTGTTTAAGGGCGGAGTGGAGCAGACAATCACCGATGCAGGTGTTTGCGGTTCTCTGGGAACAATCAAATGGTATAAGGGTGGAAGCACGACAGCGGCAGCTACTTCTAAGACCTATTCCCTGTCAGCAAGTAATGTAGACAGCACCTTATCCGTTACCTGTAACCTTGAGTAATGTGTTTAGGTTAGGAGGAATTCAAAATGGCGATAAAAGGGTCAAGCAGTGTCACGCTTGTGGATTTGTCAGATGCTTATTCCGTCACCCTTACAAGTGAGGCGTATACTTTTCAGGGCAATACAACTGGAGCACCGGCAGGACTTAACTGTACCACAGAAATTGTGTCTTATTGTGGAAATGCATTGCGCAAATCCAGTATCACAGCTTCTAACATTACCTGTCCAACAGGAATCTCTGCGACAGTATCAAATAATAATACGGTATCGCCTACGGTAACATTTAAAACAACTGCTACATTGACAGGTAGTTGCGAAGCCATCATTCCGATTAAAGTGGATGATGTTACAATTAATAAAAAGTTCTCATTTGCAGTGGCAAAGACTGGAGCTACTGGAGCTACGGGAGCGGCAGGTGCTTCAATATTCACTCTTATCACAAATTATTCGTATACACAATCATACATCGACACATATTCGAAAGATGGTTATAGTGGCACGTGGACTGTTGCAAGTACATCTGGAGTTAAAGTCGGAGATACGGTTCTATTACGACTGACAAATACAACCAAAAATGGATATGTATTCATAATAGCGAAAGTCATCACGGTTGTGTCGGCAACGGCTGTTAGAACGACTAGCATTGGACTTATCGATAAAGGGGATGCTACAAATTACTGGAAACATGAAGGTGTTTTAGATCTTCGAGCATCTACATACGATGTAAACAAATGGTATCCATTCTTGGCGAACAGCGGTCTTAACGCTGGTTTCACCGAACATATCCGTGTTTGGTACACACTAGAAGGAACAGCGGTTCCATCATGGAGCAAACATCGTGACGGTTATACCGTAAATTTCGAAATTGACATGAATGGATCTGGATGGGGAATTGCTGATTATATTGACATATCAAAAGTGGTGCATGACAGTTATCAATTTTGTGACGTTTCACCAGTATCCTGTACACAATGTTCTTACAGTTCATACCCAATATTATGGCTCAGAGGTGGCGGATGTTATCATTGGCAATCTTCAGGAACACAAACTGCATGGAGAGGCTATACCGCAAAAACAAATATCTATAATTCTGAATATCCATGGTATGTAGAACCAGTATCCAGCCGCCCAACACCCGAGGGCATGAATTATCAGTCTGAGATTTTGAAGAACAGAAATAGCATCACCCTGAAAGTATCAAAGAATGATGTCTTAAACCAACTCAACTCCGAACTTAAAATCACCGGAAACAGCATAGACCTTACCACTGGTCATTTTACTGTCGATTCAACAAATCTGCAGATTACATCAGACGGCACGTTGACAGCAAAAAATGGTGTGTTTAGTGGAAAGTTGGAAGCAGCAACGGGTACGTTTGCGGGAAATATAAGGGCCTCGAAAGCTATGGTTGGTGGAACATCTGATAATACTGATTTGTATTATGGTTTGAAAACATCACAAGATGAAACATATATTGTAGGATATGGACGAGAAGCAGGGCAGGTAATTGCGACAGACAGTATCGCAGGTCTGTATACTGGTTATCAAGGTGCGGCTTCATGCGTTGTATGCGATAATAATGGTAATGTCGATATTGGAGGATCTCATATTAATCTGGATGATGTTTGTTATATCGGTGACACTAAACTTGAAGCTCAGAAACGTTCTGACTCCGGCTACTTCCACAAAGATGGTTATGTGTGCCATTTGCATTGCTGGACAGTTCCAGCAACTACATTGATCACAACAGTGCCAGAACGGTATCGCCCTAAAAATCATTCCGTAACTTTATCAGGCTGGTGCAGAAATACAGGTTCAAATACTTACTATCCGTGTATAGCAATGCTTAATACGAGTGGTCAGTGGCAGGTTTATGCGATGACTTCGTTTGGTGGTGCACCTTATGTTATTTATGAGGGAAGCATTGATAGGAGGCCGGCATTTTACATGCTTTTATCTGGTTCATGGGTAACTTCATCTAACGGATAATCAGAAAAGGGAAAAAACAATGATACATACACAGGATTTAGAAATGCTATACAACACACTGAAAGATGTTGAAACGAAAGGGGAGAGCACAAAGGTTATGGCAGACTGTCTCAGATTTATCGAACGGAAGATCCGGGAATCACAGCAGGAGCCAGTAGCACCACCTGTTCCACCAATGCCGGAACCGACACAAACTCCAGTTCCGGAGCCAATGCCAAAGCCAAGAAAGAAACGTAGATGCGGGGACACTAAGGCTGAGGTAGTGGTAGATACACCAGATTCAGATCTGGCAGCAGAAGATCGTTAATCAGAGTCGACACTTCGGTGCCGGCTCTTTTTATAAGAAAAAAAGAAAGGAAAAATGCTTATGAACAATGTAAACGCAGTAAAAGTAGTCGTGACAGGAGTAATGGCATTCCTGTCGTCAATTCTGGGAGTTTTGTACATCCCAGTTCTTTTAATGGTAGCTTGCAATATCATCGATTATGTCACAGGCCTGATGGCGGCGAAGTACCGGACGGATGGGAAAATCAGCTCCTACAAGAGCATCCGCGGAATTCAGAAAAAGGTGACCATGTGGCTTCTGGTAGTTGTTGGAGCAATCATTGACCAGTTGCTGAAATATGCATCCGGTGCTCTTGGATATGATCTGCACATCACATTTTTGGTTGCCTGCTTCGTGGCAATCTGGATCATCTGTAACGAACTGATCAGCATCTTGGAGAATATGATTGATATTGGAGTGGGGATTCCAAAATTCCTGATGCCGATTGTGAAGAATATTAAAAGATACACAGAAAATGCCGTAAATATTGATGAGGAGGATGATAATAATGGCAGCAATTAGTGTTCATGCTGGCCACAACCCGGCGGGTAAAGTAGCATGTGGAGCCGTAGGCCTGCTTGATGAGTCCAAAGAGAATCGTTTGATCGTAGCAGAGATGATCAATATTTTAAAGAGCAACGGCTGGATCGTCTACAATGACACCGTAGACAATGGCAGCAGCCAGGATGATGTCCTGAATAAAATTGTGGCAAAATGTAACTCGCACAGTGTATCGTTTGTATTTTCGATTCATCTGAATTCCGGCCGGAATGATTATCCGGGAGACAGCCGCATCGGAGGTTTTGAAGTGTGGGTAAATGCCATGAACAAAGGAAAGCCACAAATGGCAGAGCGGATCCGCGCGAACATGAGCAAGTTTGGATTTACAGACCGCGGTACTAAAATTTCCAAAAAACTCAAGGTACTGAACAAAACCAATGCACCGGCACTTCTGCTGGAGATCTGCTTCGTGGATGACCGGGACGATTACAACTTGCACCAGAAAGTTGGCTACAAAGCAATCGCCAAAGCAGTGGCTTATGCGATTATGAATAAATCTCTGGAAGAAATTCCGGCAAATCTCAACGGCCGTGTTGCTGACGAGAGAGCAGCAGACGGAAACTGGTACTATTATGAGAATGGACAGATTGCATCAAACGTCACCACTGTAGCACAGAATAAAAACGGCTGGTGGTTCGTCCGCAATGGAAAGGTAGATTTTGGCTACACAGGTATTGCACAGAATCTGAATGGATGGTGGCGCATCGTCAACGGTAAAGTCGATTTCACCTGCAATAGCGTAGAAAATAACGAATACGGCTGGTGGAAACTGAAAGATGGAATGGTTGATTTCAGCTATAACGGTTTGGCTGCCAATAAAAATGGCGTGTGGTACGTCCGCAATGGAAAAGTAGATTTTGATTATTCTGGAAATGTCAACTGCAGTGTTGTTAAAGGTCGACTTATAGTATAAAATAATTAAAGATAGAAGCAGATAAACATAAACGGTTAGTAACAAGTTAGTAACAAATTTTTTTGAAGAATGGCTTAAATACAGGGCTTGCAGAAAAATAAAAATTAAGGGTATCTTAATAGTATTAAAAATTGCATCATGTTAAAATGGTTACAGAAAGGAAATCTGTAGCCATTTTTGTTTGTCGGGAGAGTGCAGCAAGAGCACTTTTAATCAGAACATACAGTAATGGTTGGTTGATTTTCTGATTATAGGAGGAGTGCGATATGAGCAAGAAGAAAAAAATCATTTTAGCAGTTGTGATCATAATTGCAATTGCTGCAGTATCGGTTGGTTTTTTCCTGAAAGGTAAATTGGGGAAAAGCAGTGGCGGCGGAGATGCAGCCTATGTGGAATCAGTGCAGTCTTTGGTAAATGGCAGCAATGGAGGCGGGCAGAACCGTTACATGGGTGTTGTAGAATCTCAGGATACATGGGATGTAAATCTGACATCAGACCAGACTGTGAAAGAGATTTTTGTATCCGTAGGTGACGAAGTGCAGGAGGGAACTCCGTTATTCGAGTACAAGACAGATGATCTGAGTTTGCAAATTGCACAGGCGAAGTTAGAGCTGGAAACTATTGCGAATCAGATTACAGACTATAACAATCAGATCAAGACATTAACAGCGGAAAAAAATGCAGCATCCAAAGATGAGCAGTTTAATTATACAGTGCAGATCCAGAGTCTGCAGACTTCCATCAAGCAGTCTGAATTTGAGCAGCAGAGCAAGAAATTAGAGATTCAGAAGATGGAAGATACGATGTCTCAGTCAACCGTGAGCAGCAAAATCAATGGTATTGTAAAATCTATTAATGAGAACGAAAGTACAGATCAGTACGGTAACCAGCAGCCATTTATGTCAATTCTGACTATTGGTGATTATCGTGTGAAAGGGACTGTTAATGAGACAAACGTATATAGTCTTTCCGAGGGCCAGAGTGTGATTTTACGTTCCAGAGTAGATGAGACAAAGACTTGGACAGGAACAATCGAGAAAATTGATACGGAAAATAAACAGGCGAATAATAACAACATGTCTTATGACAGTTCCAATTCTGATAATCAGTCCAGTAAATATCCATTTTATGTCAAACTTGATTCTACAGATGGCCTGATGCTTGGACAGCATCTGTATGTGGAACTGGATGAAGGACAGACGGATGCAAAAGATGGAATCTGGCTTTACAGTGGATATATTGTGCAAGACGAGGATACACCATATGTATGGGCAGATAACGGAAAAGGAAAACTGGAGAAACGTACAGTTGAACTTGGGGAATATGATGAAGGTATGGATCTGTATGAGATTACATCTGGTCTGGAACTGACAGATTATATCGCGTGGCCGGTATCTGGATTCCGTATAGGTTTAAAAACAACCACGAATGTAGATGAAGGCATGATGGAAGAATATCCGGATGATGATATGCTTTCCGAAGATATGGGAGAAGACATGATGGAGGAAGGATTCCGGGAGGATCTTTCTTCTGATGGCGAAGCAGATGCTTATAGTATGGATGAGGATACTGATAGTGGTATGGTAGATGAAAGTGATATGCAGCCGGTCGTAGATGGAGATTCAGGTGCTGACACAGGAAGTTCAGACACTCCGGCGGCAGAATAGGAGGGTGCATATGCTTTTAAATCTTAGTCATATTTATAAGGATTATCAGCAGGAAAAACTGGTAGTTCCTGTATTGAAAGATGTGAGTCTTTCTGTGGAAGAGGGAGAATATGTGGCGATCATGGGACCTTCCGGTTCTGGAAAAACGACATTGATGAATATTATTGGCTGTCTGGATCTGCCAACCAGTGGAACTTATGAACTGTCAGGAGAAGATGTATTGAAGTACAAAGACCGGGAATTGGCAGATGTCAGACTGAATAGTATCGGATTTGTATTTCAGAGTTTTCACCTGCTTCCGCGGGAGTCCGCATTGGAAAATGTAGCACTTCCGCTGATTTATGCAGGCGTGAAAAAAACTGATAGGGAAAAACGTGCAGCAGCAGCATTGGAACGAGTAGGCTTGGCTGATCGTGTGGATTTCAAACCGACACAGCTTTCAGGCGGGCAAAAGCAGCGTGTGGCTATTGCCCGTGCCATGGTAAATAATCCCAAAATTTTGTTGGCTGATGAACCGACTGGCGCGTTGGACTCCAAATCTGGCAAGCAGATCATGGAACTTTTTGACCGACTGAACGAAGAAGGCGTAACAATTGTAATGATCACACATGATGCGAAGATTGCTTCTTATGCAAAACGTGTGATCCGTATTATCGATGGTGAGATAGAGGAGGCGGCAGAATGAAAAATAAGAAGGTCATGAAACGTGTTCTTATAATCGCCATTGTTGCCGCTGTGGCAGCCGGAGGAATATGCGGTGGATTGTATATTCAGCGCTCCAGGATGACAGCAGAAGTTATGCCGGTGGCGGATTTGAATAGCGGATATTGGGGAGACGATGTTAATAGCTCCGGAATGATCACTAATGATTATTCTCAGTCTGTGGAAATTACAAATGCGGATGAAATCAAAGAGGTGTATGTGAAAGAAGGACAGCAGGTGCAGAAAGGTGATAAACTGCTGGCACTTGATACTACAGTAGCTTCTCTGAATCTGCAAGGGAAACAGCTGGAAGTGGAAAATCTGAAGAATCAGATTGTCATTGCCCAGAATGATTTGAAAAAATTAAAAAATACAAAACCATATGTGGAGCCAGCCAATCCGGTGACACCAGAACCTGATACACCGCATGTGCAGGAAATGACAGGAAATGCGTACAATTATATTTCCTGGACGGCTGTTCCTTATAATCAGAACAGTGCAGATGGCAGCAAAGAGAATCCTTATCGTTATCTGTGTACAGAATCAGCTTATGTGACGGGAGGCTTTTTAAATCAGTTGGCAGAAGAAAAGACATATGTCATATTCGAGATCCGGGAAAATAATGATGTTTCCGGAGAACTTGTGACTGCATGGGAAGTGGACGGTGCGCAGATCGTTGTGCCTGCTGGAGATACGAAATGGTCTGTATATGATCACAGCCAGATTTCAGATGATGCGTCAGATGCAGAGGATGATGCGGGTGTTGTTAATGACGGAACATCAAGTATGGGCGGTTACACTCAGGCAGAATTAAATGATATGATCGCGGAGCAGGAGAAAAAAATCAAAGAACTGGATCTGAATAAGCGAAAAGCAGAACTGGAAGTGGAAAAACTAAAAGCACAGAGTTCAGATGGGATTATATATGCTACAGTTACCGGCGTAGTAAAAAATCTGCAGGATAAAGACAATTTGCCAAATGACGGTACGCCATTTATGGAAGTGACAGGTTCGGAAGGTCTGTATGTGACAGGAGGAATCAGCGAATTACTTCTGGATAAGGTAAAACCGGGACAGATGGTCAGTGTCTCTTCCTGGGAAAGTGGATCAAGCTGCGAGGCAGAGATTACTGAGATTAAAAACTATCCTTCCACAGATGTTTCTTCTTATGGAGAAGGCAATAATAATGTATCTTATTATCCATTTGTCGCTCATATTGAAGATACGTCAGGATTTCGAAATGGCGAATATGTAGATCTGACCATGACAGTTTCCGGTGAAGAGACAGGAAGTTCCCTTTATATTTTTAAAGGATATGTTCGTACGGAAAATGGAAAGTCTTACGTACTGAAAGCAGATGAAAATGATCGTTTGGTAAAACAGTATGTGAAAACAGGAAGAATCATTTACGGAGATACAATTGAAATTAAATCCGGACTGAGCGAAGATGAACGCATTGCCTTTCCATATGGAAAAACGGCAAAAGAGGGTATCCGTGCAGTAGATTCTGATGGATCAACACATTATTAAGGGGAGGTGCGTGAAATGTTAGAAAATATTAGACTGTCCTTTCAGGGCATCTGGTCTCATAAAATGCGTTCCTTTCTGACGATGCTTGGTATTATCATCGGTATTGGCGCAATTATTGCAATTGTTTCCACAATTCAGGGAACAAATGAGCAGATCAAACAGAATCTGGTAGGTGCCGGAAATAACGCAGTGACAGTTCAGCTTTATCAGGATGAATGGACTTACGAGATGGATTATAACGGAATTCCGGATGGTGTTCCGGTGATCAGTGATGATACCATGCAACAGATTCTGGCAGTGGATGGTGTGGAGGAAGCATCCCGCTATACCAGCCGTCAGGGTTATGGTACAGTATGTTATGGCAATACATCTCTTTCAGGTGGTTATGTCATGGGCGTTGATGCAAATTATCTGGATACCTGCAGTTATATCATTAAAGAGGGACGTGGGTTTGACAGTAATGATTATGCGAAATACAGAAAAGTAGCAATTTTAGATCAAGATAGTGCATCCTCGTTATTTCAGGGAGCCGAGGTCATTGGAAAAACTATCGAGATTCAGGGAGAACCATATATTGTAGTTGGAATTGCAGATAAAAAAGATGGTTTTGAACCAGTGATCAATTCTATGGATGACTATTATACTTATATGCAGGATAGCAGTGGCAGAGTATTTATCCCATCTGCCACATGGCCAATTGTATTTCAGTATGATGAACCACAGAGTGTGGTATTAAAAGCAGCAGATACAGATTCCATGGCATCTGCAGGTCAGGCGGTGGCAGATATCCTGAATGCAAATCTTAATGTTTCAGATAGCACAATCCAGTATAAAGGCCAGGATCTGTTAAAACAGGCACAGGATATTCAGGAACTGAGCCAATCAACAAATCGCATGCTGATCTGGATTGCAGGTATTTCACTTCTGGTCGGCGGTATTGGTGTTATGAATATCATGTTAGTATCTGTAACAGAACGAACCCAGGAAATTGGTCTGAAAAAGGCCATCGGAGCAAAGAAGAGCCATATTCTCGGTCAGTTTCTGACAGAGGCTGCCGTCTTGACCAGTCTTGGTGGTATTATCGGTGTGGTTGCGGGAATCGTGCTTGCAGAGGTAATCTCTAAAGTTAGCGATATGCCAGTGGTTATCAGTATCCCGGCAGCAATCATTGCAGTTGGATTTTCTATGGGAATAGGAATTATTTTTGGATTATTGCCATCTTATAAAGCAGCGAATCTGAAACCAATTGATGCACTGCGCCGCGAATAAATATTGCTTGTGTGATAAAGAAAAAAATGATACAAAACTCCAATGCAGGCACGAATGATTTTCACAAGGTTTTGCGCGAACGGGAAACGACCAGCTTTTATCGGAGTTGGGAGTGAGCGCGATGAAACCGCAGTGAAATGAAGGTAGTGAGCGTCTAGCGATTCTGGAAGGATGCTTCGATTTCGCTTTATATGCCAAAATTTTAGCCAAGAACACGATGAACAAGGCTTGAATATTGCTGTGAATCAGTGTATACTTTTGAAAGAATAAAATTTCCTCAGGAGGAAGCTATGATTGACATTAAGTTTTTAAGAGAAAACCCAGATATTGTAAAACAGAATATCAAAAATAAATTTCAGGATCACAAACTGGGCCTGGTAGATGAAGTAATCGAGTTAGATGCATCATCCAGAGCTGTTCAGCAGGAAGCAGATGATCTGCGTGCCAATAGAAACCGTATCTCCAAACAGATTGGTGCCTTGATGGGACAGGGAAAAAAAGAAGAAGCTATGGCATTAAAAGAGCAAGTAGCGAAAGATGCAGAACGCCTGGCAGAGCTTGAGGCACAGGAAAGTGAGCTTCAGGACAAAATTAAGAAAATCATGATGACCATTCCAAATATCATTGATCCATCTGTTCCGATTGGAAAAGATGACAGTGAGAACGTAGAGGTTGAGCGTTTTGGCGAGCCGGTTGTTCCGGATTTCGAGATTCCATACCATACAGAGATCATGGAGAAATTCGATGGCATTGATCTTGACAGTGCAAGAAAAGTAGCCGGAAATGGTTTCTATTATCTGAAAGGGGATATTGCCCGTCTGCATTCAGCAGTTTTGGCTTATGCCCGTGACTTTATGATTGATCGTGGATTCACCTATTGCATTCCGCCATATATGATCAGAAGTAATGTTGTTACCGGAGTTATGAGTTTTGATGAGATGGATGCTATGATGTATAAAATCGAAGGAGAAGATCTGTATCTGATCGGTACATCCGAGCATTCTATGATTGGAAGCTTTATTGATACAATGATCGATGAAGAGCAGCTGCCGAAGACACTGACAAGTTATTCTCCGTGTTTCCGTAAAGAAAAAGGTGCTCATGGTATCGAAGAGAGAGGCGTATACCGTATCCATCAATTTGAAAAGCAGGAAATGATCGTTGTCTGCAAACCGGAAGATTCCATGATGTGGTATGAAAAATTATGGCAGAATACGGTAGATTTGTTCCGCAGTCTTGATATTCCGGTTCGTACTTTAGAATGCTGTTCTGGTGATCTTGCTGACCTGAAAGTGAAATCTGTTGATGTAGAGGCTTGGTCTCCACGTCAGAAAAAATATTTCGAAGTAGGAAGCTGTTCAAACCTTGGTGATGCTCAGGCAAGACGACTGAAAATCCGTGTAAAAGGTGCTGATGGCAAGAAATATCTGGCACATACATTAAATAATACCGTAGTTGCTCCACCAAGAATGCTGATCGCATTTCTGGAGAACAACTTAAATGCTGATGGAACCGTGAATATTCCGAAAGCATTACAGCCATATATGGGTGGAAAAACAAAAATTGAGTAATTAAGAAACGGCAAGGTCTGGCGATGACGTCGGGCCTTGCCGTTGTTGTTTAATTGACCGTGCGGACTGTAGCTGTATTAGAAAGTATATGAGCACATAGTGAAAGTAAGTATTGAAAAATGTAAAAAACTATGATAAAATACCTACAATTTGTATACATGGCAGAAAAGTGAATATTATGCATGAATTATGCATAAAAATACAAAAAAAGAGAAATTTCCCTCTTTTTTTTTGCAACAAGCCAGGAAATACATGTTAAAATGTAGTAAAATTATAGAGATGGACAGAAGAATGTGCCATGTGTTACATGACGTGCATCTCGCAGCAAAAATGTGAGGACATTTTTGAAGGAAAGTGTATATTGTAGAAAAAGAAAGGACGGGCGAATAAATGAAAGCATTTCTGATTCTGGAAGACGGTACAGTATTTACCGGAACAAGCATTGGCTCGACAAAGAGCGTGATCAGTGAGATCGTCTTCAATACTTCCATGACTGGTTATCTGGAGGTTTTGACAGACCCATCCTATGCAGGACAGGCAGTCGTAATGACATATCCGCTGATTGGAAATTATGGAATTACACCGGATATGGAGTCTGCGCAACCATGGCCGGACGGATATATCGTAAGAGAGTTATCCAGAATTCCTAGTAACTTCCGTTGCCAGGGAACGATTCAGGATTTCTTGAAGGAGCATGATATTCCGGGAATCGCAGGAATTGATACAAGAGCGTTGACAAAAATTCTGCGTGAAAAAGGAACTATGAATGGTATGATCACCACGGATGAAAATTACAAACTTGATGAAATTTTGTCTCAGCTTCATGTATACAATACAGGAAATGTAGTAGATAAGGTGACATGCAATGAGAAAGAAGTGCTGAAAGCAGACGGCTATAAAGTAGCACTGTTGGACTTTGGTGCAAAAAACAACATTGCACAGTCCCTGCACAAACGTGGCTGCGAAGTTACAATTTACCCTGCACATACAACTGCTGAAGAAATTCTTTCTTCTAATCCGGACGGAATCATGCTTTCTAATGGCCCTGGAGATCCAAAAGCCTGCACAGATATCATCAAGGAAGTGAAAAAACTTTATGATTCGGAAGTGCCGATTTTTGCGATCTGCTTAGGACATCAGTTGATGGCATTAGCTACTGGCGCAGATACTTATAAATTAAAATATGGTCACAGAGGTGGTAATCACCCGGTAAAAGATCTGGAGACAGGTCGTGTATACATTTCATCTCAGAACCATGGATATGCAGTAGATGCAGACAGTCTGGATCATACAGTAGCAGTTCCTGCATTTACAAATGTAAATGACGGAACCAACGAGGGACTCAAGTATACAGGAAAGAATATTTTTACTGTACAGTTCCATCCGGAAGCATGCCCTGGTCCACAGGATTCCGGATACCTGTTTGACAAGTTTATTGAAATGATGGGAGGACAGAAATAATGCCAAAGAGATCAGATATCAAAAAAGTATTAGTAATCGGTTCCGGTCCGATTGTTATCGGTCAGGCTGCTGAGTTTGATTATGCAGGTACACAGGCATGCCGTTCCCTGAAAGAGGAAGGTGTTGAAGTTTGTCTGGTAAACTCAAACCCGGCAACCATCATGACAGATAAACAGATTGCAGATCAGGTTTATATCGAGCCGTTGACAGTTGATGTGTTAAAACAGATCATATTAAAAGAAAAACCAGATAGTGTCCTTCCAACCCTGGGTGGACAGGCAGGCCTGAACCTTGGTATGGAACTGGCAGAATCCGGATTTTTAGAAGAAAACGGTGTAAAATTGATCGGTACTACAGCTGAGACAATCTTCCGTGCGGAGGATCGTCAGGCATTCAAAGATACGATGGAAAAAATCGGTGAGCCATGTGCAGCCTCTTTGGTTGTAAATACAGTTGAAGACGGTATCAAATTTACAAATACGATCGGTTATCCGGTTGTACTGCGTCCTGCCTTCACTTTAGGTGGAAGCGGCGGTGGTATCGCTCACAATGAAGAAGAACTGGTTGAAATCCTGAGCAATGGTCTGCGTCTGAGCCGTGTCGGAGAAGTTCTGGTTGAGCGTTGTATCGCAGGATGGAAAGAAATCGAGTATGAAGTAATGCGTGATGCCAATGGAAACTGCATCACAGTATGTAATATGGAGAATATCGATCCGGTTGGTGTTCATACAGGTGATTCCATTGTTGTTGCTCCGTCACAGACTTTGGGCGACAAAGAATACCAGATGCTGCGTACATCTGCATTAAATATTATCAGTGAACTGAATATCACTGGCGGATGTAATGTACAGTATGCATTAAATCCGGATTCTTTTGAGTATTGTGTTATTGAAGTTAACCCGCGTGTAAGCCGTTCTTCTGCATTGGCTTCCAAAGCAACTGGATATCCGATCGCAAAAGTTGCAGCAAAGATTGCACTTGGCTATACACTTGATGAAATTAAAAATGCTATTACAGGAAAAACATACGCTAGTTTCGAACCGATGCTGGATTATTGTGTTGTAAAAATCCCGCGTCTCCCGTTTGATAAATTTATCACTGCAAAACGTACACTGACTACACAGATGAAAGCAACCGGTGAGGTTATGAGTATCTGTACAAACTTCGAAGGCGCATTGATGAAAGCTATCCGCTCTCTGGAGCAGCATGTGGACAGCCTTGTTTCTGATGAATATCTGACACTTTCATATGACAAACTGATCGAGCGTCTGAAAGTAGTAGATGACAGAAGAATCTGGGTCATTGCAGAGGCATGCCGTCGAGGCGTTTCTTATGATACCATCCATGACATCACAAAGATTGATAAGTGGTTTATTGATAAAATTGCGATTCTGGTGGAAATGGAAGGACGTCTGCGCAGTGAGGCACTGACCGTTGAACTGCTCCGTGAAGCAAAACGTATTGAGTTCCCGGATAAAGTAATTGCTCAGTTAACAGGCAAAGACGAAGACTATATCAAAAATATGCGTTATGAGAATGGTATTACAGCTTCCTTCAAAATGGTTGATACTTGTGCTGCTGAGTTTGAGGCAAGCACGCCGTATTACTATTCTTGCTTTGACGGTGAGAATGAGGCAGATGGAACTGCAAAGAAGAAAAAGGTTCTTGTACTTGGTTCTGGCCCAATTCGTATCGGACAGGGTATCGAGTTCGATTTTTGTTCTGTTCATTGTACATGGGCATTTTCTAAAGCAGGATATGAAACCATTATTATTAATAACAATCCGGAGACAGTTTCCACTGACTTTGATATTGCAGACAAACTGTATTTTGAACCGCTGACACCGGAAGATGTAGAGAATGTTGTAAATATTGAAAAACCAGATGGAGCAGTTGTACAGTTCGGTGGACAGACCGCTATCAAGCTGACAGAGAGCCTGATGAAGATGGGCGTGCCGATTCTTGGTACAAAAGCAGAGGATGTTGACGCAGCCGAAGACCGTGAACTTTTTGATGAAATTCTGGAGAAGACAGGTATACCGAGAGCAGCAGGTGATACGGTATACACTGCTCAGGAAGCGAAAGTTGCAGCAAACCGTATTGGCTATCCAGTACTTGTCCGTCCGTCTTATGTACTTGGTGGACAGGGCATGCATATTGCTTTCAATGATGATGAGATCGTAGAATTTATTGATACCATCAATCAGATTGCACAAGATCATCCGATTTTGATTGATAAATACCTGATGGGTAAAGAAATTGAGGTTGATGCGGTATGTGACGGTACTGATATCCTGATTCCTGGTATCATGGAGCATATCGAGCGTACAGGTGTACATTCAGGAGATAGTATTTCTGTATATCCGGCACCGACGATCAGTGATCGTGTAAAAGAGACTATCGTAGAATATACAAAACGTCTGGCAAGAGCACTTCATGTCGTAGGATTGATCAATATTCAGTTTATTGCCATGAACGAGGAAGTATACGTTATCGAAGTAAATCCACGTTCTTCCAGAACTGTACCATATATCAGCAAAGTGACAGGTATTCCGATTGTGGACCTGGCAACAAAAGTAATCCTTGGTGAGACCATCAAAGGCATGGGTTACGAGCCGGGACTGGCACCAGAGGCAGATTACATTGCAATCAAGATGCCGGTATTCTCTTTTGAAAAACTGCGCGGAGCTGAAATCAGCCTTGGACCAGAGATGAAATCTACTGGTGAGTGCCTTGGTATAGCAAAGAACTTCAACGAAGCTTTGTACAAAGCATTTATCGGTGCCGGCATCCAGCTTCCGAAGTATAAACGGATGATCATGACAGTCAAAGATGCTGATAAAGAAGAGTCAGTTGGCGTTGCAAAACGTTTCGAAGCACTGGGTTATACCATTTACGCAACAAGAAGTACTGCAAAATACCTGCAGGAGCATGGCGTAAATGCACGCCGCGTAAATAAAATTTCTCAGGAATCACCAAATGTTCTGGATCTGATTCTCGGACATAAAATTGACCTTGTTATCGATACACCGACACAGGGACGTGACAAATCCAGAGACGGATTCCTTATTCGCCGAAATGCGATAGAGACAGGTGTTCACTGCCTGACATCTATGGATACAGCAAATGCGCTGGCACTGAGTCTTGAGACAGCGAATGATAAAATGACGATGATTGACATCGCGACAGTTAAGAATATTTAATATTTAGTTTTGAGGTTTTAAAGACGTCAGAAGTTAAATTTACCTTCGCAGCTAACAATCGCTTGCTTAGGGAAAATTAACTTCTGGCGTCATTTCAGTTATGGCAAAGTGGAATCAATAAATATAAAGAAATTGTTAAATAAATATCAAAGTTGTATAAAAAGACTGGATTTTTCGATAACTTTGTGGTAATGTAGGGACTGGGAAGAAATTTAATTACCTATATGTGGGTATTGCATTGTATGCATACGTGTGTTAAAGTTAACTTATAGTAATTTTCAAAAACCTTAGCCAGAAGAGCGAGGAACCATCGAAAGACAAAAAAGGATAGCGAAAGCCGTGATTTGGTGTGCGATTCCTAATTTTTTTTAAAGACTATGTTAAAAAAATAACAGTCAGAACGATGACTTTTCACCCTTTCGACTGTGTTAAAAAAATGACAAAAGTGTACGAAAATCCTTTAAAAAATTTATGAAAAATGACGAAGGAAACGTTGCAAAATTAAGCTGATAGTGCTAAGATAGTATTGTCTAGCGTTATTCTTTTAACATAATTACTAGAGGTATATTTTTAAAGTCAAGAAGGAGAGAAGAAAAATGGCAAAGAAAGTTGTATTAGCAGGCGCTTGCCGTACTGCAATCGGTAAAATGGGAGGACAGTTTGGAAATA